>CAZPJO010000010.1:5942-24043 GCA_964586895.1 uncultured Roseicyclus sp. | reverse complement strand
GCCTATATCTCCACCTTCATGACGTTACAGCCCGGCGATATCATCGTCACCGGCACACCAACGGGGGCTGGCGCGCGCTTTGATCCGCCGCGCTTTCTGCGGCCCGGTGATGTGGTGGAAGTCGAGGTGAACACCATCGGCACCCTGCGCAACACGGTCGCGGATGAAGCCCCATGACCCCCGAAGACCACGCCCAAGCCGCCGCCGATCTGCTGCAGGCCGAGCGGACCGGACAGCAGATTGACCTGCTGTCCCTGCGGCACCCCGACATCGGCATGGACGATGCCTATGCCATCCAGAACGCGATCTACCGTGCGAAACTGGCCGCGGGGCGGCGCGTGGCTGACCTCGCGGGCGATGCAGGACGCGCTTGGCATCGACATTCCCGACAGCGGTATCCTCTTCGATGACATGGCGTTCGACACCGGCGCGACCGTGCCCAGGGGCCGCTTCATCCAACCTCGGGTTGAGGCCGAAATCGCCTTTGTCATGGCCAAACCCATCGGCGGTGCGGAGGTCACCCGCGCGGATGTGCTTGACGCCACCGACTACGTCGCGCCCGCCATCGAGATCCTCGATACCCGCATCCTGCGCGCCGATCCCGAAACCGGTGCCGCGCGCAAGGTCTTCGACACGATCAGCGACAATGCCGCCAATGCGGGCCTCGTGTTGGGGGCCGACCGCCACGCCGCCGATGCCGTCGATCTGCGCTGGACCGGGGCCATCATCAGTCGAAACGCCACGGTCGAGGAAACCGGCCTTGGCGCAGGCGTGTTGAATGATCCGGTCGAAAGCGTTGTCTGGCTTGCCCGGCGCATGGCGCAGTACGGTCAATCCATAGCGCCGGGTCACGTCATCCTGTCGGGAAGCTTCATCCGCCCCGTCGAATGCCCCACCGGTGCAGAAATCCACGCCGATTTCGGCCCTTTCGGATCGGTCGATATCGCCTTTGCCTGAGGCCATAGCGCCTCTTTCCCGCCGGGCACGATTTTGCAGCTAAGGCGCGCTCGCCGCAAAACCCGCGTGGGACTCTGGATCAGCAACTGACCCGGCGATAATTGCAATCTTTGCGGGCGTGTCGGCCAGATCGCGTTGCAACGCGTCCAGCGCGCCTGCGTCGATGTCCGTGCACATCCCCGCCCGCGCGGCTCAACCTGCCTCACATCATCGAACAGCGGGAATTGGCGAATTCCGAAGGCAATGCCGAGGTGTTCTCCCGCGCCGATGGGGCGATGCATTTAGAGATCGCCCAGATCACCGCCAGCCTCAACGAACACCTGCGCCAGGTCTTGCCGGATATCGACGCCCTGCGCCGCGACCGGCCCGAGGACCCGCTGACGCAAATCCCCACTGCGCCCGCGACGTGTTCAGACTGGCGCAAACCCAGCCATGCCATGACGCGAAAAACACCGTTCCAAAATAGTGTTGGAAGCCAACCCGCCTCTTTCATATCGTGCCCCGAAATTCGGGAGGATCACATCATGCATGCACTCGTAACCCAGGACCAGATCGACACGTTTCAGCGAGACGGCGTCGTGCTGATCAAGGGTTTGTTCGCCGACCACATCGACACGATCCGCGCCGGTATCGAGCGTAACATGGCCGAGCCCGGCCCTTATGCTGCCGAGAACCTGAAAGAAGGCGAAGGCGGGCGGTTTTTCGACGATTATTGCAACTGGACCCGCATTCCCGAGTTTGAAGAGGTCATTCGCAGCTCTCCCGCCGCCGAGGTTGCCGCGGATCTGATGGGCGCGAACCGGGTGCAGGTGTTCCACGACCACGTGCTGGTGAAAGAGCCGGGCACCTCCAAGGCGACGCCCTGGCATCAGGACGGTCCGTATTATTTCGTGGATGGCATCCAGAACGTCAGCTTCTGGTCGCCGATGGACCCTGTGACGGGCGCCAGCCTGCGCTGTGTGGCGGGCAGCCATGCCTGGGAAAAGCAGGTGTTGCCAACCCGGTGGCTGGCCGAGACCAGCTTCTACCCCAACGAAGACGAATACATGTCCGTGCCCGACCCCGACGCCGAGGGCATGGAAATCCGCGAGTGGGAGATGGAGCCCGGCGACGCCGTCGCCTTCAATTATGGCACCTTGCACGGGGCGCGCGGCAACACGACGGATGCGCGGCGACGTGCGTTTTCCTTGCGGCTGTTGGGCGATGATGCGCGCTATGTGGAACGCCCCGGGCCAACCTCTCCGCCGTTTCCGGGCCATGACATGACGCCTGGGCAAGTTCTGCGCGAAGATTGGTTTCCGGTCATCTATCAGCGCTAGGCGGGGCCTTTGCGTGCCTGCGTCCATGCCATAGAAAGCCGCCATGACAGATCAACGCCTGAACACCCTGCCCACACCGTGCCTGCTGGTTGATGAAGCCCGCATGGGGCGTAACATTGCCCGGCTGGCGGCCCATTCGCGCCACCTTGGCGTGACCCTGCGCCCGCATCTGAAGACGACGAAAAGCGTCGACGCCGCGCGTGTCACCCTTGGCCCGGACCTTGGCCCCGCCACCGTCTCGACCCTGGCCGAGGCCGAGGTGTTTGCCGCCGCCGGGATCACCGACATCACCTATGGCGTCGGCATCAGTCCTGACAAGCTTCCCCGCGTGATTGCCCTGCACCGCGCGGGCTGCAAGCTGAATGTTCTGCTGGATAACGTCGCGCAGGCCGAAGCCGTGGCAGAGGCGTCGGCGGCCTCCGGCATCGCCATCCCTGCAATGATCGAGATCGACTGCGACGGCCACCGCAGCGGTTTGATACCCGAAGATCCGGCCTTGATCGAGGTCGGGCGCATCCTGCACGACAGCCCCGCCAGTCTTGACGGCGTGCTGTGCCACGCGGGCGAAAGCTATGGCGCGGTGGGCCGCGCGGCCCAGGCCGCCTGCGCCGAGGTCGAACGCAAGGCCGTCGTAGACGCCGCCGAGGCCCTCCGCGGTGCAGGCCTGCCGTGCCCGGTCGTCAGTGTCGGCTCCACCCCCACGGCCCACGCCGCGCGCGATCTGACAGGCGTGACCGAGATGCGCGCGGGCGTCTACGTGTTCTTCGATCTAGTCATGGCGGGCATCGAGGTTTGCGCGGTCGACGACATCGCGCTGAGCGTCCTGACCACTGTGATCGGCCACCAGACCGCGCGCGATTGGACCATCTGCGACGCAGGCTGGATGACCATGTCGCGCGATCGGGGCACGGCGGCGCAAGCGGTCGATCAGGGGTACGGCGTCGTCTGTGACGCGCGCGGCGCTGTGATCCCCGGCCTGATCGTGACGCAGGCCAATCAGGAACACGGCGTCATCGCGCGCCACCCCGATTACTCTGGCCCTATCCCCGATATGCCCGTGGGCGCCAAGCTGCGCATTCTGCCCAACCACGCCTGCGCCACGGCGGCGCAACACGCGCGCTATCACGTGATCCCCGAAGACGCAGGCGCGCCCCTTAAGGAATGGCCCCGTTTCGGCGGTTGGTGAGGCTTCGTCGCACAGATCCGGTCTTGAACAGTAGGCTGCAATGGCTCGGACGACGTTCGGCCATTGACAATCGCGATGCCGTGGCCATCCCGCGCGAATTGGTCAGCCCCGTAATCACCACACCCAACGCGCGCGCCCTCAACGTCACGGCGGAGGGATTTCTGGCGGCACCTCTCGGCGAAAGCCAAATCTGTCGGGGTTTGATGGTAGCGGAGGAGGGACTTGAACCCCCGACACGCGGATTATGATTCCGCTGCTCTAACCAACTGAGCTACTCCGCCACAATGGCGCGGTGGGTATGCGAGCGCGCGCTTTGCGTCAATACGAAAATCGCACCCCGGCACTCGCGCCGATCGCCCTCACAAGTAGGCAAGCCGTGCGCCGTCGACGGCCACGCGCAGGATCTGCCGCCCGATCACCCGGTCGGCCGCATCATACGCCGCCAGCCGTACCACCAAAAGCGCCGTATGGCGGTCCACCGACAACGCGACCGATTGCGCCATGTCCGTCACCTCGGCCCTCGCATCCGCGCGCAGGCGGACCGGCTCAAGCCCATGATGGCGCAGCGACGCGGCCAATTCCGCCGGCGCGTCTTCGTCCAGGGCGGGCACCAAGGCGGCAGGCACGACAAGCGCCTCCAACGCCGCGCGCGATCCGCGATGCTTCAACGTCCGCTCCAACACCGCGACGCGCTCGCACGCCATCGTTTCGGCCTCCTGCGGCGTAGCGGCGCGTGTGGCGCTGCGCCCCCGGAACGGGTCAAGCGCAAGCGGCGCGCCATCGGCACCGCACAACACCGGGGTCGGGGCCTCTGCCTTCGCCGGATCCCCGGGCGCCGTGGCCGCATTCGATGCCACCAATGTGCCGCGGCCGGGCTTACGGTTCAGGTATCCCTTGCCCTCAAGCGTGATCAACGCCCGGCGCATCGTGCCCTGGCTGACACCGAACTCGGCGGCCAATCCGAACTCGTTGGGAAGGCGGCGACCAACCTCCCATTCGCCGCGCTCAATGCGGGCGATCATCTCGGCTTCGGCGGTCTTGTAGAGGGGAACGCGGGCCATGAATGGACCTTTCTATTCTGTCACAACAATGATGCCGCAATGCAGCATTTCTTGCAACGGGCGTTACGTCGCGGCTGCCATGCACCCTGCGCATCCCCTTGAATGCGAACAACAAAGACCGCGTCCCTGACCAAATTTCCCACGCCTGCACCGCTCCAAATCGCGTGGCTTTACCCGAATCCCCGGGCCTCAGATGCCCCCCCAAACGGCCCACACCCCATTACCCCCGCACATTCTTGCGCAAGAACGCCACACTTGCGCCAAACCTGCGCCCTCGAACGGACCGGGCATCCGTTTAAGCCATCCCGATGACGCAACCGATCCCGTCCGACACTGTGCTTGGCCCAACCCGAAACGGCAGCCTCTGGCCCTATGTCGTGCTGCCGTTGATCGGGGCGGGGATCATGATCTACCTGACCGTCGACCTCTATGCCTTGCTGTCGCGGTCCGGCGCGGTCCACCCGAACGATTGGCCGGTCCTCTACGGGATGGGGGGCATCGTCGGGCTGTTTTGCCTGTTGGCGGTTGCGTTGTGGTACGCGCCGTGGAGTTGGGCGCATCTCCACCTCACCGACACGGATTTCACCATTGAAGTCACGGGATTGAATGCCCGCAAGGCGACCGTCGTGCCATGGGCGCGCTTGACCCGGGTCAGCCTTGTCCATGTCCCGCGGGGGGCCTCGTTCTATCGCCTCGATCTGGACGGCCAGCGGCCCATCACAATTCGCACGTTGGCCTTTGCCGCCGATCCGCCCGAGCTGTTGGCCGCCTTCGACGCCGCCGCGCGCCGTGCGGGCTATCACCTGTCCGGCAAACCCTTATGTGCGCCGCTGATCGGTGTGCGGCGCTGGTCCGTCGTAGCATATGATCCGAAACCTGCGCCCTGAGGCTCAGGCCAGTTCTGCCCTCGCGGTCTCGGCAATCACATCGACACCCATCTGCCGAAGCAGGTCGATGTAATCCAGAAGCACCCAGTTTTCGGCAATCAGCCCCCCCTCGCAGCGGTAGAAATCCATCACCCGCAGCGTCAGGGCGCGATCCGTCGCGGGCACGCCCAGATAGCGCGCCCTATGCGTCATCGTCATCGACGGCCAGCCCGAGACGGCGGCATAAGCTCCATCCCCGATGCGGCAATAATGATTGCCGCCCTTGCGATCGGGAAAGGCGTCAAGAAATTGCGCGCGGTGGTGATCGACGAACCCGGGCCATGTCACCGTTGATCCGATCCCGCCCGGCCCGTACCACGCGAAATCCGGGGCCCATGTGCCGCCTGCGCCCACCTGTCCCTCCGATCCGAACGTGTCGGGGTCATAGACATGCAGTGCGCCCAACATCGCCTCCACCACGTCGAGTGACGCAGCACCGGCCGCGCGATCCTTGGGGCACAGCCCGTCTTGCGTGGCGGGCGGCGGAAAGGTGATCGGCGCGCCGTAATGCGCCTCGGCCAGCGGCCAGCGCCCGCATTGATGCAGCAGGTCCAGCAGGTCGATGATGATCCGCGCCTCAGTGATTTGGCCGTTCTCAACCCGCCAGAATTCCCCGATCCTGAGGTAGGTCAGCTTGCCCGACGGCGCGATCCCCCACAGCGGCGCGGTGAACAGGCCCGTGACATGCGTCACGCTCGCCACCCAATCGCCCCCATAATCGCGCCGGTTTTGCCCCCCGATCACCATCAGGTCACGCCTGCGCGGCGCGCTGAATGCCGCGCGGATCGGCGCGATCAGCCCCTCCTGCACGGCCTCCGGTCCGCGCAACACACCAACGGGGTCCGACACATGGACCTCGGCCTCGGGGGCGAAAAGCGCGGCGGTGAGCGGCGTAACCTCTTTATCTGTCGCGTTAAAAAGCGCGGCCAAACGGCTGCGCAGCAGGTTGCGGGGGTCGGTCATGGCGCACCTCGTGTGAAATCTTCGCCCGTTTCTGTGCCAGAGCGCGCGACTTGGCAAAACCCTATTGTTGCAAACCTATGCAAATTGGGCACATTGGGTCGCAATCGGGCCGTTCCACGGGCCTGAATCGTGCAAGACTTCAAAGGGTCACCGGAAAATCGGGACCAAAGACCAACCAGGGAGATACCAAATGTTTGTCAAACGCCTTGCCCTTGCGGGTGCGGTCAGCGTCGCGGCCACCGCCGCCTATGCCGACGGTCACGCCACCTGCGATTTTGAGAATACGACCGAAATCACCATGCTTTCGGCTGCGTTCGAAGCCTGGGTCGCCGCCACCGACGGGATGGCCGCCTGCGGCAACTTCGCGCCCGAGCTGGATCAGGAATTCCGCACCAAGCAGCCCGAAGGCTTCGCCGCCAGCCCCTCGCTCTATCAGCTGGGCGGTGTGTCCAACGGCACCATCACACCGCTTCTGAACCAGGGCACGATCCGTCCGCTTGACGATCTGATCGCCGAATATGGCGGCCAGCTGACCCCGAACCAGTTAATCCAGGTCGACGGGCAGACCATGGCCGTCGCAATGATGGTCAACGTGCAGCACCTGATGTACCGCTCCGACATCCTCGCCGATCTCGGCATCGAGACGCCCACCACGTGGGAAGAGGTCCTGACCGCCGCCGAAACCATCCAGGCGGCCGATGTCGTTGATTACCCGCTTGGTGCCACCATGATGGCCGGTTGGAACCTCGCGCAGGAATTCGTCAACATGTACGGCGGCTTCGGCGGCACGCTCGTCAACGATGACAACACCCCCGGCGTCAATTCCGAGGAAGGCCTCGCCGCCCTCGACATGATGATGCGCCTGACCGAATACATGGATCCCGAATTCCTGGTCTCCGACTCGACCTACGTGCAGCAGCAGTTCCAGCAGGGCTCCATCGCCATGTCGAACCTCTGGGCGTCGCGCGCAGGCGCCATGAACGACGAGGCCGAAAGCCAGGTCGTGGGCCTTGTGGCCACCGCCGCCGCACCGACGGCGATGGACGGCGGCGCACCTGCGACCACTCTGTGGTGGGACGGCATCGTGGTCGCCGCCAACATCTCGGACGAAGAGGCCGAAATGGCCTTTCGCACCGCGATGGCCGGCATCGACAGCGAAACCGTGGCCGCAGCCCCCGACGCCGCCATCTGGCTGATCGAAGGGTATGAGCCCAACGACATGTCCGCAGGCGCCATCGCTTCGGCCACCGCAACCCCCGCGCCCCCGGCCTATCCTTCCACCACGCAGATGGGCCTGATGCACACCGCACTTGGCAATGAATTGCCCGCCTTCTTCACCGGCGACGTCTCTGCCGAAGAAGCGCTCGCCGCGGTGGAGGCCTCCTACACTGTCGCCGCGCAGGAAGCGGGCCTGCTGGAGTAAACGACACCAAAACCAACGGTCAGGGCGGCGCATCGCCCTGACCAACACCACCGACAGGGGCGAGCGCGCCATGAAATTCAAAACCTTCATCTGGTTCGTCGGCCCGTCCCTCTTCCTGATGCTCCTGTTCATCGCCCTGCCGCTCTACGCCGTCCTCGTCGGCTCGTTCCAGATCACCCAACCCGTCATGGAAACGATCGAGGTCGAAAGCTGCACCGCCGGCTTCCTCGCGCAGACCTGCACGACTGAGGTCCGCACCGTCCCCTTGCTCGACGACGACACCGGCGACATGCTGACCACCACCGAATGGGTCGGCTGGCTCTCCTACGAGCGCGTTCTCGAACCCCAACGCGCCTGGGATGCGATCACCTCGCTAAACTACGGCGCGCTGATGCAGATCGACTTCTGGGCCGCGCTGCGCTTCACGCTCATGTTCACCTTCATCACCCTGCCGCTGGTGATCGGCGTGGGCCTTGCCATCGCATTGGCCGTCAACAATGCCGCGAAATCCATCCGCGGCCCGATCATCTTCATCTCGCTCCTGCCGTTCATCATCACGCCGGTCATCGGCTCGCTCTCGATCTACTGGCTGTTCGTGGGCGACGGCATCCTGACGCGCGGGATCGAGGCCTGGCTCGATCGCGACATCGCCATGTTCGCGCAGGCCTGGACAATCGAGCTGCTGATGCTCTTCTACCGCGTCTGGCATGTGGCACCCTTCGCCTTCGTGATCTTCTACGCTGGCCTGCAAACCGTGAATCAGGACACGCTGGAATCGGCCATCATCGACGGCGCGACCCGCTGGGATCGCCTGCGCTATGTCGTGATCCCGCACCTGATGCCGCTGATCATCTTCATCGCGCTGATCCACCTCATGGACAGTTACCGCGTCTTCGACGAGATCGTCGGTTTCCGCGCGCAGGCCCATGTGATCTCGCTGCAATACCTGACCTTCGACTTCCTGCAACCCGACGACGCGGGCAACCGCGCCTTCTCGCGGGCTTCGGCCTCTTCCATGCTGACGATGGTGGGGATCGTGATCATCCTCATCCCGCTCCTGCGCCGCACATGGCGCGACCACAAAGGGAGTTCGCATTGATGCCTGCCCAGTCCGCATTTGAGAAACGCGCGTTTTTCAACCGGAAATCGCGCGATTTCCTGCTTCACCCGACCGCACCAACAGCGACCAAGGCGACCCGGCCATGAGCGACACCCCCCGCGCCATGCGCCAACCCCTCGGCCTGCGCATCGGGTCGGCCAGCTTCCTCGCGTCGCTCCGAAGGAGCGCACCAATCGCGCACCGGAGGCGTGCAACCAAATCAGAGAAGGCGACCCGGCCATGAGCGACACCCCCCGTGCCATGCGCCAACCCTTCAGCCTGCGCTTCGGTAGCGCGGCCTTCCTCGCCTTCTGGTGCCTGCTCGCCGCATTCCCCATCGTCTGGATCACCCTGATGAGCTTCAAGTCGCCGGTGGACGCCTTCGCGGCCAATCCGTTCGATGTGATCCTCGGCCCCGCCACCCGCGCGCGCGGCAATGGCCTGTCGGTGCTCGATATCATTGCGGGCCTTGCCGTGCTGTTCCTTGCGATCAAGCTTGCCTTCACATGGCTGCCGCGTCGCGTGAACGACTGGTCGCCCAAGGGGCAGGTCTGGGCCGGGTGGGTTATCGGCGCGATGGCTTACGCCGTGGCCTTCCTCTTCGCCTTCTTCCTGATCCTGCCCGCGATCCTCGGCCTTCTGAACCCCATCCTCGGCCCCCTCGGCACCCCGATCGTGGGCCTGACGACCGAGCATTATTATACCATCTGGGTCGAACGCGGCTTCTACAACAACTTCATCAACTCGCTGATCGTCGTCGGCGGCACGGTCACGATTTCGCTGACCATCGGAACGCTGGCGGGCTACGGCCTTGCGCGCTCGGGCTCCAACATCGCATTCTGGATCCTGATCGTGGCGCTCATCTTCCGCGCCCTGCCGCATTCCGTCCTGCTGGCGGGCTACCTGCCGGTTTTCGTGAATTCCGCCGAAATCCTGCGCCCGTGGTTGGGCGAAAACGCCCCCACGCTTTATGGCCAGCCGCTCGCCGTGATCGCCGTTCTGGTCTCCATCAACCAACCCTTCACGATCTGGATGCTGCGCTCCTTCTTCCAGAATATCCCCAACGAGTTGGACGAGGCCGCCCGCGTCGATGGCTGCACTCATTTTCAGGCGTTTCGCTGGGTCATCATGCCGGTGATGTGGCCGGGCGTCATCACCACGGGCCTGTTCAGCTTCCTTTTGGCCTACAACGATTACCTGATCACGGCTCTGCTTCTCGACGGCACGAACCAGACCATGGTTCCCGCCATCGCGGGCTTCTTCAACCGCGAGACGACCACCACCGATCAGGTCGTCGCCGTGGCCGCCGCCGTCTCTATCATCGCGCCGCTGTTCCTGCTGGTCATGGTGTTCCAGAGGCAGATTGTGTCTGGCCTGACGGCTGGAGCGGTAAAGGGGTGAATTGACGGACCCGCGCCTGTGCGCGGGCGAAAGGTCCAGTGGACCTTTCGGTCAATTCACGGGCGGAGCCCCGGGGGTGCGGAAATCACGGGCGGAGCCCTCGGATCGCGCCCGGCAAAGTTAACAAAACCCTAACGAAAACGCGAAAATCCTGCTCTGCCAATGGCTTAACCCACTTGCTCAACCGTGAGCAGACCCCGGATTTCTCACTCCAACACCCGAAAGCTCTCCCCCAGCCAAGGCATCTGCTCCAGCCCCGGCTCCCAGAAATGGCGCGTGATCAACTCGCGCGCCAGCCCCGCGATCTGCTCCGGGATACCCCCCGACCAATCCGACGTCGCATAGAGCACGATCCGCCGCGCCATCGCCGCGCCGGGCAGGGGATGCGCGTCGATCCCGCCCGCGAACCGTCCCCCCCTCAGAAGCGACAGAGGCGTCGTGATGGTCCAGCCTTGCCCCGCCGCCACCATCGCGCTGATCGACTGGTTGCTGTCCATCTCGAACCGCTTGAGCGGCACCGCCCCGCTCCGCGTCAGCCACGCCTCGATCTGCGCGCCCATGATCTGTTCCATATCCCGACGCAAAAGCGGTAGGTCCTCCAGACCCGGCAAACCCCGGCTCACATCCACCCCCCGCGGTACCGCAAGGATGTAGGGATCCTCCAACAACGGCAGCGCCAAAGTGCCCGCCGGCGCCTCCCGCCCCGCCGCCGCGATCACCATGTCCAACTCCCGCCCGGCGATCCGCGCGTTCAAAAGGTGGCTCGGCCCGGTCCGCAGCACAAAGGCGCACTGGCTCATCGCATCCGCCAGCCGTGTGGCCAGAAGCGGCGTCACCTCATTCTCGAAATCCTCGATCACCCCCAGCGACAGCGTCGACAATTCGCTGAGGTCCAGCGCCGTCAGGTCGCGCTGCCCCGTCCGCAGCGCCTTCAACGCTGCCTTCACCTGATCCAGAAACATCCGGCCCGCCGGCGTCAACGTCATCGGCCTGCGCGACGCATCGACCAAGTCTGCGCCAAGGGCGGTGCTCAGGTTCTTCATCTGCTGACTGACAGCGGGCGCGCTCATCCCCAACTCCGCCGCCGTCGCCGCGACCGATCCGGTGCGCGCGAGCGTCTCGAACACCTCCAGCCCGCGCAAGGTCAGACCTTTGAGAAGCGGGGCAGGCATAAGATCAGGCGTTCACAATCTGCGCCAGCAGGTCCGGCGCAACCGAAACCGCGACGCGCTTTGGCATCGCCGACGCGCTCGGAAGCGCCTCCAGAAACGCCTCCGCCTCTGTCATTTTGGGGTTGAGGGCCACGATCCAGCCCGATTGCTCCACCGGCCCGTCCAACGGGGAATCGACCGCCTCGGGCGCCAGCGACAACAGCGCCGAAAGCGTCGTCTCCGCCCGTTCATCGAGCGGCGTGATCCGCTGCTCACTTGGCCTTATGGCGAAGGTGGTCCCCTCCGGACGCAGCGACAGCCCCACCAACCCCGCGGCGGCAAGATCCGTCATCGCACCGGCCATCGCGCCCGGATCACTGGCCCGTTTCAGATGCAACAGGGCAAGACCCTCGCTCAAGGCCATCTCGACCAGACGGGGCAGGGCGCGCGCAAGGGCTGGGGCGGCGAACCCGTGCCCGGCATCGACATTCAACACCGCCGGCCCCGGCGCGCTCACCGTTGGTGTGGCGTCCGGATGGATGCGTCCATACCGCAGCAATCGGATGTCGCGCAGCAATGCCTCGAACCCGCAATCTTTATGGCCCGCAGCTTGCGACAGCGCGACATCACGCGCGATCAGTTCCGCCCCGGTTGACGCAACACCTGCCCGCAGCAGGCAATCCCTTGCAAGCATCTCAAGGTCGGACAGGTCGTAAAGGTCATTCATGGCGAAACCTTTTCGTCCCTTGCTGCTCAGGTCAATGGCACAATGACGTGTCGGCTTTCCCCGGCAGACCTATGCCATCGCGATCACCCCTCGAGAACCAGTTCCGGAAATCGCCGCGCCGTGTCCCTTATGGCCTTTGCAAGTCGTTCGAAGGCGGGTGTCGAGCCGGAGCTTGTGCGCCAGACCAACCCGATGGAGCGCGAGAATTTGCGTCCACGGAACGGCCGGACGACTACATCCTGCGCGCGCCCTTCAATTTCGGAGCGGACGTAGAGCGCCGGAAGGAAGGTCAGGCCCATGTCCATCGCCACCATCTGCCGCAATGCATCGAGGGATGTTCCCTCGTAGTCGCGGCTCATCTGCGCCCCGGTTTCCACGCACAGCGCCGAGATCTGGTCATGCAATGCATAGGCGGGCGAGAGCGACAGGATCACCTGATCGGCAAGTTCCGGTCCCTCGACGTTGGATGCGGCTTCAAGCGGATGATCGACCGGCATTGCCACGCCGAGAGGTTCGCGAAACAGGCGTGCGGAGGTCAAGCGCGCCCCGGGAACCGGCAGCTGCGTCAGGATCAGGTCGTGCACCCCGTCGTTCAATTCGCGGATCAACGATTGTGGTGCACCCTCGCGGATATAAAGGCGCAAGTCGGGGTGCGTTCGGTGCAATTCACCCACCACGTGCGGCATCAGGTAAGGGCCAAGCGTCGCCGAGGTTCCAAGCCGTAGCGTGCCGCCCATGCCCGATTGCAACGTTGCCGACAGATCGACGATCCCTTGCCCGGCATCAAGAATGTCACGCGCGCGCGAAGACACTTCTCGCCCGGCCTGGGTCAATCGCACCGGCCCACGGCCACGCTCGACAAGGGTCAGCCCGAGCGCGTCTTCAAGCGCCTTGATCTGAACCGATAGCGACGGTTGCGATATCCCGCAGGCCTCAGCGGCCTCGCGGAAATGATGCGTGTCCTGCAATGCGATCAGGTATCGAAGCTGTCGCAGGGTGAAAGGAAGATTTTGTGTTCTCACGGGCTCAATAGCTTTTTCCAATTGGAATTATTGGCCCTTGGGTATTTCACCTATGACCTTGGTTGAATAGGTTAGCGCTCAAGTAATCGAAATCAATTGTGGCGGGGCACGCTGCCGCAGTTGAGGGTGCGCCCGTGATACCTGGCAAGTTGTCCCTTCCAGTGTGTACACGTCTTGCGGGTCACCATGATCGGGCAGCGCGCGGAGGCATTTGCCGTCAGTCTCCGTTCGCTGCCCTTTCTCTTTCGTGGACCTGTGATCTTGCATGCGGGCTGCGCAACCTTGCTCAATTTCCATTCAATAGGGCGTAACTATCAAAATAATGGATAGCGGTGATATTGAACTATCAGCGGCGGCACTCTATCTGACCCACCGAACGCGGAGGTTGCGCAAAAACGTGCAACATGGTCTGGACCTGAATGCTCTGAGCACCACTTTCAGCTACAGACTGGCCAAAGATTGCATTATGCCGCCGGAAAATGGCGGCAACCGGAAGGACGGAAGACGTGGCAAAAGGCGGCGCGGAGGTGCCACGGCTGGCGGGTGGTCCGGCGGGATGGATTTCGGTCCTGATCCCCGCTGTCCTGTTTGCATGGTTTGCGCAATTTCTTGGCCCCGTCGCGGCGGGCGATACCCCGTTGATCGGGTTCGACTGGGTCCCGTCCATGGGCATCCGCCTGGAAATGCTGATCGATGGGCTAAGCCTGACATTCGCGCTCCTGATCACCGGTATCGGCACGCTGGTGACGCTCTACACCACGTCTTACCTCGGCAAGCACCCTGAATACCCGCGCTTCGTCCTGTATCTCATGACCTTCATGGTCGGCATGTTGGGCCTTGTCCTGTCCGACAACCTGATTGCGCTGTTTGTGTTTTGGGAGGTCACGACGATTTCCTCCTATCTGCTGATCGGGTTCACCTCCGATAGCGCCAAATCACGCCGTTCCGCGCTTCAGGCGCTGCTTGTGACGGGCACCGGCGGTCTGGCGCTTCTGGCGGGTATGATCCTTCTGGGGCAGGCGGCCGGCACCTATTCGCTGGCCGAGATCCGCACCATGGGCGATGCGATCCGCGACCATGCCCAATATGAGGCAATCCTGATCCTGTTCCTGGCGGGCGCCTTCACGAAATCCGCGCAATTCCCGTTCCACTTCTGGCTGCCCAATGCCATGGCAGCCCCGACACCGGTGTCCGCCTATCTGCACTCCGCCACGATGGTCAAAGGTGGCGTCTACCTGATGGCGCGGATGAACCCGACGCTCGGCGGGACGGAGCCGTGGTTCTGGGCGCTGATCATCGCGGGCGGCTTCACCACCGTTTTCGCCTCGTTTCTGGCGATCCGGCAGACCGACATCAAACAGGTGCTGGCCTATACGACCCTGATGGCGCTTGGCGCTTTGACCCTGGTCATCGGCGCGGGCAGTTCGGATGCGAGTAAGGCTGCGATGAGCTTCCTTGTGGTGCATTCGCTCTACAAAGCGGCGCTGTTCCTGATGATTGGTATTGTCGACCATGAGGCCGGAACCCGCGAAGTGGCCGACCTGCGCGGTCTGGCCCGCAAGATGCCGATCACCTTCATCGCAGGCGCTCTGGCCGCGATTTCCATGGCCGGGATCCCGCCGTTCTTCGGCTTCATCGGAAAGGAATTTCTTTACAAGGCGGGGCTTGAGGCCGACGTCGCGACGCTTTGGATCACCGGCACGATCTTTGCGGCCTCCGTCCTGATGTTCGTGGCTGCGGGGATTTCGGTGGCCCGCCCCTTCCTCGGCCGTCTGCCCGAGCGGTTCAAGGACGTCCACGAAGGCCCGTTTCCTATGTGGATTGGTCCGTTCCTGTTGGGTGCACTGTCGCTGTACATGGGCATCTATTCCGACATTCCCGAGATCTGGCTTGTTGGCCCCGCAACCGATGCGGTCTATGGCTCGGATGTGTCGGTTGACCTCTACCTCTTCCGCGAGGTGAACGAAGCCTTCATCCTGTCGATGATCACCTTTGCCGTTGGTTTCGTGCTTTACCTCGGCCACGGATGGCTTCGAACCCTCCTGGCGCGGACCATCACAGCCAATCCGATCAAATTCGACCCCGGTTGGGACCGCGTGCTGGACGGCGTGAAGGGCTTGGCGGAATGGCAGACCCGCTACCTGCAATCCGGGGTCTTGACGCGGTACGTTTTCATCATCTTCGCCACCTTCGCGCTTGCCACAGGCTTCACGCTCTGGGCGCAGGATGCGTTGAACTTCCGGCTCGACCTGGCGGCGGAGCTTGAGGGTTTGCTGTTCAAGCATTGGGCGGTTCTTCTGTTCATCACCGCAGGCGCGATTTTGACCGCGCTGACCGGATCGCGCATGACCGCCATCGCGGCGCTTGGCGTGGTCGGCATCGGGGTCGCGTTGATCTTCATCATGTTCTCCGCGCCCGACGTGGCCATCACGCAGCTGCTGGTGGAAACGCTGGTTGTTGTTCTAGTTGCCGTCGCCATGCTGAAGCTGCCCCATCTGGCTGTGCGCACGGTCGAACCCAATCGCCCGTTCCACGCGATTTTGGCAATTGCTGTTGGCACCATCACCACGCTGGTTCTCGTTGCTGTCCTGCAAGGTGACCTGGACCTGCGCCTTACGGAGTATTTCAACGAAACCTCTTATTACGAGGCCTTCGGCTCCAACATCGTGAACGTGATCCTCGTCGATTTCCGCGCGTTGGATACGTTTGGTGAGATCGCCGTTGTCGTCATCGCGGCGCTGTCGGCCTACGCCCTGCTGCGCGGGACCCGCTATGGTACCATCCGCGAGGACACCGACACCGGCCCGACCCGCGAAGAGGAGGATCGGATATGATGAACTCCATCATCCTCAACGCGGCCACGCGCCTGTTGGTGGCGTTGCTGCTGCTGTTCTCCGTCTACATGCTGTTGCGGGGGCACAATCTGCCGGGCGGTGGCTTCATCGGTGGGCTGATCGGCTCGACGGGCTTCATCCTTTACGCCATCGCACTGGGCCCCGAGGCCTGCCGCAAGGCGCTCAATTTCGAACCGCAAAACATCGCGATGATCGGCCTTGGCATTTCGCTGGGGGCGGGCATCTATCCGGTGTTCTTCGATGATGCCTTCTTCACCGGCCAATGGTGGTTCATCGGCGACCGCGCGAGTGGCGATTACATCCCGATCTCGTCGGTCCTGTTCTTCGACATCGGCGTCTATCTGGTCGTGTTCGGCTCGATCCTCACGCTTGTTCTCGCGTTGGAGGAGGAGGTCTGATGGAACTGCTTGTCGCCATCATGGTTGGCGTTCTGGTCGCTGCGTCCGTGCACCTGATGCTGGCACGTAATGTGCTGCGCTTCATCTTCGGGCTGGTGCTGATCTCGAATGCCGCGAACCTGACGATCTTCGTCTCGGGCCGCCTGACGCCGGAAAGCCCGCCCCTGATCCCGGATGGGTCGACCGTTCCCGCCGCGGATGTGGCCAATGCTCTGCCGCAGGCGTTGGTCCTGACCGCCATTGTGATCGGCTTTGGCCTGTTCGCCTTTGCCCTGACGCTGGTCTACCGCACCTATCAAAACCTCGGTACGCTCAACTCCGATGAAATGCGCTTGGCCGAGCCGCCCGAAGCCAAGGCAAGCGCGGCCAAGGCCGTCGCCGAGAAACAATATATCGCGCGGGATACCCAATCATGAGCTGGATCCTCGCAGCGCCCATCATCATCCCCTTCGCGACCGCCGTTTTCGCGTTCCTGTTCCGCCACGGCCCCGAAGGCCGCTGGCTCAGTGTCATTGGCTCCGCAGCCCTCCTGATCGCGTCCGTCATCCTGATGGCGCAGGTTCTCGACCAAGGCGTCGTCGCGGCCCAGATGGGCCAATGGGGCGCGCCGTTCGGCATCACGCTGGTGGCCGATTTGCTCAGCGCGGTGATGGTCGTGATCACCGGCATTACCGGCCTCGCCGTGGCGATATACGCGCTTGCCGATGTCGAGGAACGCAAGGAACAACTGGGCTATCACGCGCTGTATCAGGTGCTGCTTGCGGGCGTCTGCGGTGCGTTCCTGACCGGGGACCTCTTCAACCTCTACGTCTGGTTCGAGGTCATGCTGATCTCGTCATTCGGCCTTCTGATCCTCGGCGGCACCCGCCAACAACTCGACGGCGGCATCAAATACGTCACGCTAAACCTGATCTCCACGATCCTGTTCCTCAGCGGCGTCGGCCTGCTCTATGGCATGACCGGCACGCTCAATATGGCCGATCTGCACGGCGCAGTGCAGGAGGTCGAAAACCCCGGCCTGCTTGTCGTCGTCGCCGTCATGTTCATGATCGCCTTCGGGGTGAAGGCGGCGGTCTTCCCGCTCTTCTTCTGGCTCCCGGCAAGCTATCATACCCCGGCCATATCGGTCTCGGCGATCTTTGCGGGGCTGCTGACAAAGGTCGGCGTCTACGCTCTGATCCGCATGTTCACGCTCGTGTTCACCACCGACGTCCCCTACACCCACGAAATCCTGTTGTGGGTCGCGGGCTTCACAATGGTCACGGGAGTTCTGGGGGCGGCCGCGATGAACGATTTCCGCCGCATCCTGTCGTTCCATATCGTGAGTCAGATCGGCTACATGATCCTGGGACTTGCGCTCTTCACGCCGCTCGCGCTCGTGGGCGCGGTCTTTTATCTGGTCCACCACATCATCGTGAAGGCGAACCTCTTCCTCGTCGCCGGTGTCGCGCGCCGCATCGCGGGCTCCACCGAGCTAAGCCAGATCGGCGGCCTTTACAAATCCGCGCCGCTGCTGGCCCTGCTGTTCCTGATCCCTGCCTTTTCGCTCGCGGGCTTCCCGCCGCTCTCGGGCTTCTGGGCGAAATTCGTCCTGATCAAGGCCGCGCTGGAAG
>CAZPJO010000010.1:0-5932 GCA_964586895.1 uncultured Roseicyclus sp. | reverse complement strand
CACTGGAGGATGGCGGCTATGTCATCGCCTTTGTCGCGCTGGCCGTGGGCCTGCTCACGATCTATTCGATGACGAAAATCTGGGGCAACGCCTTTTGGAAACCGCACCCCTCCGGGATCGAACCCAAGCTTTCAAGCCTGCCCGCCCGCGACCGCGCGGCCCTTTTGACCCCGATCGCGGCGCTGGCGATCCTGACCTGCATCATCGGCCTCTTCCCCGAGCCCTTCGTGCAATTTGCCACGCGCTCCGCCGAACAGCTCCTGAACCCCGAGATTTATGTTCAAACCGTCCTCGGTGCCGCCGCGGAGGTCAGCCAATGATGCGCAACACACCCCATCTTTGTTCCCTGAAAATGCACTCCAACCGCGACACAGGCACAGGGGGCCGATCATGAATATCTTCGGCCTCAACATCGCACTTGCCGTCGCCTGGGCCGCTCTGACCGGGGAAATTACCCTGGCCAACCTGCTGGTCGGCTTCGCCCTTGGCTCTGCGGCCTTGTTCGTCACGCGGCCGCTGTTTCCGGGCTGTGACCGCTATTTCAAACGCACGTTCCGCTGGATCCGCCTGCTTATCACCTTCCTGTGGGAATTGATCGTGTCCTCCGTGCAGGTCGTCTTCGACGTGCTCACCCCGCAGCACATGGCGCGCCCCGGCATCGTGTCCGTTCCCATCGACGTGGACGGCGAGATGGCCATTCTGGTCCTGACGAACTACATTTCCCTGACGCCTGGCACGCTCTCGCTTGATGTCACCGAGGATTCCAAGACGCTCTACATCCACGCGATGTTTGCCGATGACCCGGATGAAATCCGCCGCCAGATCAAGGAAGGCGTGGAGTTGCGCGTGAAGGAGGCCATGGAATGAACCCGATCCTGTCGACTGCCGTAGACGTGTCATTCATCCTTGTGATGTTGGGCGTTGTGGGCGGTTTCATCCGCCTTGTGAAAGGCCCGAGCCTCCCGGACCGCGTCGTCGCACTTGATATGATGACGGTACTCATCGTGAGCTTTTGCGGCCTCTACGCGATCCAATCCGAACAGACGGCCTTCGTCGACGTGGCCATCGTGGTCGCGGTGATCGGTTTCCTCGCCACGGTGGCGCTCGCCCGCTATGTCGAGCGTCGCCAACACCGCTATGACGGCTCGACCCCGACCACCGCCTCGGGTGCGAAGAAGGAACCAGACGCATGATCGTGGACTACATCATGGCCGGCTTCATCATTCTCGGCGGCTTTTTCTGTTTTGTGGCGGGTCTTGGCGTCTTGCGCCTGCCCGACGTGCTGATCCGGATGCATGCCTCGACCAAGGCGGGCACGCTGGGGTCGGGCCTGATCATGGTGGCGGTTGCCGTTTTCTTTGCCGATACGGGCACGATCACCCGCGCGGTTGCGACGATCCTGTTCCTGCTGATCACGGCACCGGTTGCGGCGCACATGATCGGGCGCGCCGCGTTCAAGGCGCGTGTGCCGTTGTGGAACACCAAGATGGAAGAAGGCGCCGAAGAAAAGCTGTCGCGCTAGCCCGGGTCACAAGGGGCCGTTCCAGCGACGCATCGGATCTTGCTTCAGGTTTGCAGGAAATCGTGTCGCCCGTCGGTGCGGATCGCGCAGGCCGTCAGCCGCCCGGTTTTCCAGGCCCCGGTATCGGTCGCAATCCGCCCTTCAAGCGCCAGCGGGGCGTCCATTTCCGTATGACCATGCGCGATCCAAAGGCCATCACCGCGCGGGGCGCTGTCAAACTCGGGATGACCCCATAGCATCACGCGCGCCGTCTGATCCTCCATCGCGTGGCCGGGGTCCGCGCCCGCATGCACCACCCAGAGGTTGCCCGACGTATACGACAGCGGCAGCCCCGCAACCCAATCCAACAGGCCGCTCGGCAGGCTCCGGCGCAACATCTGCGCGGCCGCAGGAAAGGCATCATATTCGGGGTTGTTTTCCAGATCGGTGGTCGCCACCCCAAAGCTGCGCAGCGTGTCCACCGCACCGGCGCGTAACCATCGCGGGCCGCGTGTGGTCGGATCATCAAGAAAATCCAGCAGCATACGCTCATGGTTGCCCATCAGGCAGATGACGTTGTCGGGGAATGTCTGCTCCAACTCGTGCACGCGCTCAAGCACCACGGCACTGTCGGGCCCGAGGTCGATGTAATCGCCCACGAAGACCAGCTTCGGATTGTTGGCCAGCGTGCCGCCGATATGCGCGTCGATCAACTCAAGCATCAGCTCAAGCAGGTCGGCCCGGCCATGAATATCCCCGATCACATAGGTCGGCTGTTCGGGGCGGGGCAGATCCTCGACCTCGCCCTCTTCGGTCTGTGCACTTGCGTGACCCTTACGCCCCCAAAGGGATTTTACCGACTTCAACATGGATTACAGGTGCGATGTCAGCCGGGCTTTGGCAAGGGGGAAAGCGGCGTTGAAACCGCCCAAAGCCCTCAGTCCTGTGCCCGCAGGATACGGGCCGGGCGCGCCCCAAGCGGACGCCAGGCAAACGCCAGCCCAGACACCAACGTCGCCAAGGCCCCGCCAAGCACGATGGCAGCTGCGGAATAAGGTTCGAACACGTAATCGGTGTCCATCACGAAGGTCATCATCGCCCACCCACCGATGGCACCCGCAAAGATCGCAACCAACCCCGCCGCCGCCCCCATCAGGGCCGCGCGCAACGCGAACGAGGCCAAGATCATCCCCCGCGTCGCCCCAAGGGTCTTGAGCACCGCCGCCTCGAACACGCGGCCCCGTTCACCCACCGCCGCCGCGCCGACCAACACGATGAACCCGGTCAGAAGCGTGGCAAGCGCCGCATAAGACGTCGCCGACGCGATGGAGCGAAGCGCTTCGGCCACCTGATCCAGGGCATCACGCACGCGGATTGCGGTGATGTTGGGCGCGGCGCTGGCCACATCGCGCAGGATCTGCGCCTCCGCCGTTTCTTCGGCGTAGACGGTGGCGATATGGGTGTGCGGCGCACCGGCCAATGCCGCTTCGTTCATCGTCAGGATGAACCCGATCCCGGCATTCTCGAACGATACATCGCGCAGTGCCGCGATCTCGGCCTCGATGTCACGGCCCAGGATGTTGACGGTGATCGTGTCGCCCACACCTATCCCGATCTCCTGCGCCTCTTCCGCGGCAAAGGCCACCTTGGGCGGGCCAGCATAATCATCGGGCCACCAGGTGCCTTCAACGATCTCTTCGGCGGGCGGCGGCCCGGCCATGTAGGTGACGCCGC
Organism: uncultured Roseicyclus sp.; assembly: GCA_964586895.1. Lineage (GTDB taxonomy): Bacteria > Pseudomonadota > Alphaproteobacteria > Rhodobacterales > Rhodobacteraceae > Gymnodinialimonas. Next base: position 2,697 of record CAZPJO010000010.1, on the reverse strand, counting down.
GATCCCCCTGAATGACCCAGTGGTTTCCCGCCACATCGCGCGCACGCACGCCGTTGATTTGCGTGATGATGCCCCGCAGCATCGGGGCCGTGTCGATGCGGCTGACCTGTGGGTCGCCCTCGACGCGGGCCAGGAACGGGTCAAGCTGATCGGGTTGAATGTCCACGAAGAAATAGGACGGCGCGACCTCGGGCAGGTCGCGTTGAATGGCCCCGCGCAGGTTGGTGTCGATCTGCCCGATGGTGGCCAGAACCGACAGGCCGAGGCCAAGCGACAGCACAACCGAAGTCGTCTCTGACCCCGGCCCGCCAATCGCCCCCAGCGTCGTGCGCAGGGTCGTGCGCCCGCGCACCAGCCGGCTGCGCGACAGCCGCCGCGCCAAACCGCGGATGGCAAGGGCCGCAAGGGACAGGATCACAAGGGCCGCGAAAATGCCCCCTGCGGTGCCGAGGGCGAGCGTCGGCACCCCCGAATAGGCGACCGCGGCCACGACCAGACCGCCCGCCAGCGCAAGGATCACCACCAGATAGGGCCAGCGTGGCCACCCCCTTGCAGGGGCCGTTGCATCGCGAAAAAGGGCGGCGGCGCGCACCCGTTCCGTGCGCGCCAGTGGCCAGAGCGTGAAGATCAGAGCGGTCAGCACCCCGTAAAGGGCGGCCTCGGCAAGGGGGGCGGGATATACGCTGATCGCAACGGGCACCGGCAGCTGCGCCTCGATCAGCGGGCCGACCGCAATCGGGGCCAACGCCCCAAGGATCAGGCCAAGCACGATACCCACGATTGTCAAAAGCCCGACCTGCATGAAATACGCCGCAAAGATCGTTCTGCTTTCGGCACCGACCGTCTTGAGCGTTGCGATAGTCGCCGTCTTTCGATCCAGATAGGCGCGCACCGCAGCCGCGATGCCGACCCCGCCAACGGCCAGCCCGGCAAGACCGACAAGCACAAGAAAGGCCCCGATCCGCTCGATGAATTCGGCGATGCCGGGGGCGCTGTTGCGGGCATCACGCCAGCGCGCGCCCGTCGCCTCGAACGCCTGCGCCTCGCGCTCAAGCTCTGCAAGGTCCGCCCCTTCGGCCAACGCCAGCCGGTATTGGCTTTCGTAAAGCGTCCCCGGCTGCAAAAGGCCCGAGCTCTCCAACCCCTCAAGTGATACAATGGTGCGGGGCCCCAACCCAAAGCCCGACGCGGCACCATCGGGTTCATCAATCAAGGCCGCGCGCAATTCGAAAATCTGCGTGCCAAGCGTGAACCTATCGCCGACTGCGAGCGCCAACCGGTCCATCAACAACGGGGCCATGACCGCCCCGGGCAGATCGCGCAACGCAAGCGCCTGGGCCATCGGCATCGGCGGGTCGAGGCCCGCTTCGCCATAAAGCGGCCAGCCATCATCGACGCCGCGCACCTGTGTCAGGCCACGCTCCACCGGGTCGCGCTCCACCACGACCATGGAGCGGAAATCGACCGTCTCCGACACGGCCCGCGCCACGTTTTCCATGAACGCGCGCTCTTGCGCGTCGGCAAAGCGGTAGGTGAAGGACATTTCGGCGTCACCGCCCAGGATCACCGCGCCTTCGCGCGCCATGCCTTCTTCGATCGAAACGCGGACCGATCCGACCGCCGCGATCGCGCCCACACCAAGCGCCAGACAGGCGAGAAACACCCGGAACCCGGCCAGTCCCCCGCGCAATTCCCGCCGTGCGATCCGCCACGCAAGGATCACCTTCGGATCCCCATGTTCCAGGGTGGTTGATCGGCGCTGAGCAAGGCCTGCATCGTTTCGGTCGCGGCCATCGGATCGGTCCAGCGGTGGATGTAGACGCCGATATTCGCCCCTTCGAGCAGGGCCTGACGCGCCATCGGATGTGGGCGGTCGAGCACGGTCTTCAGCCAGCCATAGCGGATATAACGGATCGCGCCGCGTTCCAGCGACAACCGCCCCTCGGCCCTAGCATCACGCTCGACAAAGGCGACGATGCCTTGAGGATCATCGTGGGTGGGCTGGTCAAGGGACACCCCCTGACCATCCAGCACAAGGGCCCCAAGCCCTTCATATCGCCAACGTCTGTTCATTCTGCCGCATCTTGTAACACCGGATCGAGCCGCCCGTCGCGCAGGCGCACCTCCCGGTCGCATCTTGCGGCAAGGTCTTGCGCATGGGTGACAAGGATCAGGGTCGCCCCGTGCCGGTCGCGCAGCGCCATCAACAGCTCCATGATCTGCGCTCCGGTGGCCCCGTCGAGGTTGCCCGTCGGCTCATCGGCCAGAAGGATATCGGGACGCGGCGCGGCGGCCCGGGCAAGCGCCACGCGTTGCTGTTCACCGCCGGACATCTGCGCGGGATAATGGGTCAGACGATGGCCCAGACCAACGGCCTGCAACTCCGCTTCGGCGCGGTCGAAGGCATCCGCATGCCCGGCCAGTTCCAGCGGCGTGGCGACGTTTTCGAGCGCGGTCAATGTCGGGATAAGGTGGAAGGATTGGAACACCACCCCCATATGATCCCTGCGAAACCGGGCCAGTTGATCCTCGGTCATTGCGGTCAGGTCATGGTCAAGCGCCGTGACCGCCCCGCCGGTGGCCTGCTCCAACCCGCCCATCAGCATGAGGAGCGAACTTTTGCCCGACCCAGACGGCCCCGTCAGCGCCAGCGTTTCCCCCCGCGCCACGTCAAGCGTGATGCCATGCAGGATGTCG
>CAZPJO010000009.1:0-26438 GCA_964586895.1 uncultured Roseicyclus sp. | reverse complement strand
TTGAAATCGCGGTAATCGGCCTCGTAGATGCCATGGACCTGTTCGCCCGCCTGCCCGATCAGCGCGGTGAAATCCTGCCGGTGGGGGCTGAGCGTGCGGCCCATATAGGCCTGGATCAGGGCCGCCATCTCGGCCTGTTGGCCGGCGTCATAGCGGGTCACGACGGCGCGCACCGCATCCCATTCAAAGCGCAATTCATCACGCCCCAGGGCGCGCGCGGCCATGTTTTCGCCCTCCTCGATGGAGGCGAAGGTGGTATGCAGCATGTCGAAAAACCGCCCCGTAGAGTCGAATTCCAGGAACGACGCCCCCAGCGGCACCAGAAGGATATCAGCCGCCGCGAGCCCGTTGATCGTCAGATACCCCAGCGCAGGCGGCGTATCGAGGAACACCAGGTCGTAGTCATCGAGCACGCCGTCGGCTTCAAGACTGTCGCCAAGCGCATCCCAAAGCTTCCAGCCGCGCGCCGCCATCCGCCAGACCGGCACCTGAAACTCGGACCAGTAAAGATTGAGCTGCGCCCCGATCAGGTCGATGTTGGGCCAATGCGTCTTGGTGATCAGCTCACCCGCCGTCATCCCCAGCGCCTCGGTCAGGACCTCGTCCATCGGTTGCGGGGCCTCGCCACGATCAAGCCTGCGCTGATTTTCGCGGCGCAGATGCCGCGCGTAGTGCCGCGCCAGAAGCGGAAAGACGGTTTGCCATTCATCCTCGATCTTGCCGCCGAAGATCGACGTCATCGACCCCTGGCTGTCGAGGTCGATCACCAGCACCTTGTAGCCGTCCAGAGCCGCCGACATCGCCAGATGCGCCGCAGTCGAGGTCTTGCCCACGCCACCCTTGAAATTGGCCACGGCAACCATCTTGGCCTTCGCGCCCTTGGGCCGGTAGGGCAGGTATTCCTTTGCCTTCGATCCTTCCGCCCCGAAATGCGCCCGAAGCTGCAGCACCTCGTCGAGGGTGAACCATTTCGCGCCGTTCTCGGTATCGCTGTGGCCTTGGGGCAGGGCGGGGTTCTGGCGCAGCACGCGGCGGAAATGTGCGGGCGCCACAGGGATCAGGTATTTGGTGATCTCCCAGGTCGAGAAGCGGCGCAGGACCTTCTGGCCGGTTTCATCCAGACCCCTGCCCGACAGATCCTCCCGCCCCCGGGTGCAGGCCTCCGCGATGGACTGGAACCCATCGGTGCCACAGGGCGCGCCAAGCTCACTTGCGGCAAGGCTTGCGTCGATGTTGAAATACGGTGGAAGGGTCTCGCTGCTCATGGCTGTGCCCCATTATCTGGTTTGATGTTACGTCTTTTACCCAGTGTGCCGTAAAACGCATCACATGGAAAGATACTCGAGACACTAAATTTTTTTCTATTTTTCAATGCCTTATGGAGACCCCCTGTCAGGTCGCAGATCAGCTCCAATTCTTAAGGCAGTTATATTTATGTTATTAAGTAAGTTACGCGCCCGAGTGCATTTGGCCAAAGCCTTGATTGGATGGAGCTTTCCGGCGTCTTTCGAAGCGATGGTGACTCTGATCCCACGATAGAGCGACTCTCAAAACCCGAAAGCCCGACTCCGATCCCACGATGTCGGGCTAGGCAGAATCGCCGGGGTTCCCTAAGGTCGGTGTCAATGAAACGACGAAGTGGCCAATCAGGTCACTCACCCCAGATCACAGGCCCGAGCAGTCATGGCCCCACCTCTTTCGCGCGCCGCCGCTGGCGGCTCCACACGCGCATCGCCGCGGTCCTCCGGGTCCGGGCCTGGTGCCTTTGGCGGCGACCTGTTCGTCTGCGATATCCTGGCCGCCGTGCCCAAGCATGACATCGCCTCGATGGAACATCCGGTCTTTTCGCTGTCGACGCGGCCCGATCGCCGGGTGCTGGAATACGAACACCGCGGCACGCAGGTCACGATCACGCCCTCGGTCAAGGGCCGCGCCACGATCTTCGACGCCGATATCCTGATCTTCTGCATCAGCCAGTTGATGGCCGCGATCAATGCCGGGCGGCCCACGTCACGGGTGCTGACCCTGACTGCCCATGACCTGCTTCTGGCCACCGGGCGCGAGACGAGCGGGGATGCCTACCGCCGCCTGCGCGACGCGTTCGAGCGGCTGGCGGGCACGCGGATCACCACCAACATCACCACCGGCCCCAAGGACGACCCGCGCGAGGTCACCACCGGGTTCGGCCTGATCGAGGCCTGGGAGATTGTGCGCCGCACGCGGGCCGGGCGCATGGTGTCGGTCACCGTCACGCTGAGTGAATGGCTCTATAACGCGGTGCTGGCGAAATCGGTCCTGACGCTGAGCCGGGAGTATTTCGGGCTTCGCAAACCGCTGGAGCGCCGCCTTTACGAGATCGCGCGCAAACATTGCGGCACGCAGCCCACCTGGCGCGTCTCGGTCCCGGTTCTGTGGAAGAAATCAGGCTCTACTTCGCCGGTCAGGGTCTTTCGCGCCATGCTGCGCGAGAGCATCCGCGCCGATATCCTGCCCGATTACATCTTCACCGAGGAACCCGGCGATATCATCTGTGTCACGCCGCGCGCCGTGGTGATCGAACCGGGCGAGGGGCCGATCCTGTCGCCCGAGACGCTGGATACGGCCCGTGCGCTCAGGCCCGGCGAAGATGTCTATGCGCTTGAGGCGCGGTGGCGGGGTGTGTGGGCCGCAACCGGCCGACCCCGACTGCGCGCGCCCGACAAGGCGTTTCTCGGTTGGCTCAAGGCGCCATCCTCGCGCTCTTAGCCGCGCCGGGAAAAACATCGTTTCGGCGAAAAGTGACCGATCGCGCCGCGCTTGCGTTGACAATCAGCGGATTTTCCCCCTTGTGTTCAAGCAGTTTCGGGGGCCATGAAACGTTAAAATAGAGACGTAATTATTCATGCCTATCGTTCGTGCTGGCCCGCTTCTGGTCTACTTCGCCCATGTCCCCAAATGCGGTGGTTCTGCCATCGAAGCCTATCTGGCTGACCGCTTCGGGCGCATTGCCCTGCTGGACACGCGCCACCACGCCAATACCGCCGACAAACGCTGGAGCCGGACCTCGCCACAGCATATCTCGCTTGAGGTGTGCCAGCGGCTGTTTCCCGACGGGTTCTTCGATCACAGCTTTGCCGTGGTGCGCCACCCGGTGTCGCGGCTGATCAGCGCCTATCATTTCCAGAAGGAAATCGAACAGCTCCCCTCGGCACGGGCCGGGTTTTCGCAATGGCTCGACGTGTTGCCCGAGATGATGGAGGAAGATCCCTTCGTCTTCGACAACCACACCCGCCCGATGGTCGAACTGGTCCCCGAAGGGGCCAAGGTGTTCTACCTGGAACATGGGCTGGATGCGCTTGTGCCGTGGTTCGATGCGGTCACGGGCCGCAAGGATGCCCCGCGCGCCCTGCGCCCGAGCAACGAGCGCAAGGGCCGCAAGGGCGCGAGTGAAAAGATTGTCCCCAGCGCCGATGATCTTGCGGTGATCGAACGGCTCTATGCCGCCGATTTCGCCCGCTTCGGCTATACCCCCGACCAGAAAACGCCCCACGCACATGCCCCCGAGCTGAGCCCGGATTTCATCGTCGAGCGGGACGCGGAACTGGCCCGCGCCGCGCGCCCCGGTGCCTGGCTGCGTGAAAAGCTGACCCGCGCGATGCGCTGAGGCGTCAAGACACTTGCCACAAGGCTCTGCAAGGTGGTTTCGCGCGCGAAACCGGGTCTGTTGCGCGGGTCAGGCAGGCTTTTGACGCTGACCTACGACCTTGGCGGGGATCCCCACCGCGATGGCATAATCGGGGATCTCACCGGTCACGATGGCGCCGGCGCCGATGATGGCACCCTCGCCGATCCGCGCCCCCGGCAGCACGATCACCCGCGTCGCCAGCCAGGCATCGCGACCGATCACGACGTCGGCCTCGTCCATGGCCTGCTCGGTGACGGGGGTGCCGTCGTCAAAGCGATAGCCCGACGCGGTCACCATGACCTCGGGGCCGAACAGCACGTCATCGCCGATCACGATGCGCCCGTGCGCGGGCCCGGCCCAAAGCGTCGTGCGTGCCCCGATCGAGACTCGCGCCCCGATCTCGATCCGCTCGGCATTGGAGAACAGCGCGTTGGGCGAGATCTTGGCACCCGGCCCCACGGTCAATTGGCGGCGCGGCTGCACGTGGGAGTAATTGTAGTAATTCACCAGCCGGATCGCATGCAGGTAAGCGCGCGGATCCAGCGCGCCACCGATCAGGCGCAGCGCGCGGGCCAGCGGAGATTTGCGCGCTTTATGGGCGGGGGGCGGATTGGAGGCGGGTGTGTCGGTCATGATGACGTCCTGTACGGGGCGAAGGCGAGGGCTTGGGCCTCGGGCGAGAGGCGGTCGCGCACGGCGGCGGGCGGCGGGCGGTCGAGGCTTCCGGCCAGAAGGGCCGCGGCCTCGGCACGGTGCCCCTTGAGCGCATATTGCCCGGCCTTGGCGAGGCTGTAGGCCAGTGCGCTCAGCCGCGCGCCGGGCAGGTGACGGCGCACGAAGCGCATCCGGCCGCGATGTTTGAAATATTGCGAAAACGGCCCCGCGACGCGGTCCAGCGTGGGCGAGCCGATCGCGGTGCCCGCGCGGTGATAGACCACGCCGCCCGCGCAATAGGCATAGGGCAGATTGGCGGGCTTGCGATAGGCCCAGTCGACCTCTTCGTAATAGAGGAAATATTCCTCGGGCATCGGGCCTGTGGCCTCGTAGAAAGCGCGGCTGGCGACCATGGAGGCCCCGGTGATGAAATCCATCCGTGCAGGGTCGGGCGCGCCGGTTGCGGCGTGGCTCTGGCCCAGGTGGACATTGCCGGTGACGCCGGTCCTGGCATTCACGGTGCCGCCGTCGATCTGGATCGTGTCGGGGTCATGGGTATAGATCACCCGCCCCCCCATCAGCGAAAACGGCCCCGGATCGGTGGTCGCAAAGGCCAGCGCGGCGCCCGGCGCGGCGGCCCCATCGGGGTTGAGGATCCAGAAACGGTCGGCCGCGCTCAGGGCGGCAAGCTGCGCCATCCCGCGATTGACCCCGCCCGCGAAGCCCGCGTTCAGGCCAGTCTCGATCAAGGTGATCGAGGGGGCGTCGGGCGTGCACTCGGGGCAGGGCGCGCCCTCGGGCGCAAGCGTGACCGGCTTGGCGCAGGCGCTCAGCGGGAAGGGCATGTCGGCGGGCGCTACAAACGGCACCGAGCCATCGGCCCAGGCGCGGATCGCAGCGGGCGTGCCATCGGTGGAGCCATTGTCGACCACCACCACATCAAGCGCCACATCGCCGGCCTCGGCCATCAGGCTTTCGAGGTTTTCGGTGATGATATCGGCGGTGTTGAAGGTCACAACCACCACGCCCAATCGGGGGCGCGGCGCGGCAGGCGTCGGGGTGGCGTTCATTCGGAATCTTGTCCTGTCATTTGGCGCGCAACGGACGCGCAGTCGGGGGCGGTGATACGGACGTCAGGGTAGAAGTCTAGGGGAGATTTGGCCCGCTATGCCAAGGCTGTGTGGCATCCCTGTGGCATGGCCGTGTAGCAGAGCTCAGCCGCCCGGTTGCGAGGCGGTGGCCCCGGTGCCGACCCAGGGGCTGTCGGGCCGCAAGCGCCAGCCGCCCGGCCCGACATCGCCGCCCTGGACCACATCCATGAAATGGCGGCCCACGAAATGCGCATCCGTCGCCGTCCACGACACCAGGACGTTGCCGGCCAGCGTCACATCGGGCCCGTGCAGGATACGGGTGGTGATGTTGCCGGTCACGGCGGCATCGGTGATGTCGTCAGAGAGCCGGATGCGCGGAAAGAACGACGTGTCGCCGTCTTCCTTGATGGTGACGGCATCGCGGTTCCACAACAGCGTGTTGCGTTCGATCCGCACGTCTTGCGCGCCGGTGACCCCGATGCCGTTGGCGGCCCCGGTGTAGATCAGGTTATCGGTGATGGTGATATCGCGGTAGACATGGGCGCTGTCGCCGCGGGCAAAGACCGGATTGCCGAGCCAGATCGCCTGCACCGCGACGCCATTGCCGGTGTCCATGATGTTGCCGGTGATGGTGATGTCATGGCTGATGATTTCGGCGTTGCGCGACCACATCTGGATGAAATCGGAATGGGTGAATTCGTTCGGTGTGGCCGAGAAATCATGCAGGTAATTGCCTTCGATGCGCACATCCGAGACGCCCACGATGCGAATGCCGTCGCCCTGGATCGCGGTGATCTCGTTGCCGCTCACGCGCAGGCCCACAATCTCCTGAAAGGTCAGGCCCTGCTCGTAGCCCGAGATATGATTGCCGGCGACGGTGATGTCGCGCCCGTAGCGGATCATCGACAACCGCTCGCCCAGGACCGCGTTCGGGTCGGCGGGGTCGAATATGATCGAGCCATTGGAGGTGAAGGTCGAATTGAGGATCTCGATGCGCGCGGAATTGGTGATGTCGATATCGCGCATGAAATCGGGCCGGGTCGCGCCGGTGCTGTCGACATGGATATGTGACAGGCGCACGTTGTCGACCGCGTCGAAGACGATGCGGCTGACCTGCACCGGGTCGGCGGGATCGGCGGAGGTGATATGGACGGGATTGTCGCCGCCCTGCTCAAGGGCGATCTCGCCCAGGCGCGGGAACCCGGGCGCGAGGTAGATCGTGCCGCCCGCCCCGTCCCAGGCCGACAGATCGAGATAGGCCTGCGTCAGGGCTTGCGGCGTGTCGACGGTGACCTCGGGGCCGGTGGGCTCGGCCGAGATCCCGGCGCGGGCGGGCAGGGGGGCAAATATGCCCGTGATGCAAAGGGCGGATACAAGAAGCAACAAGAACAGACGCGGTGTCATAGAATGGCCAATTTCCAAAGAATATGTTCAAACACTGCGAGCATAATACCAGATCCGGATGGTCCGGATAGACAAAGCCGCTTTTTGCCACGAGATACCTCCCATGACAGATCATTCCAATACAGATGCGCCGGACCCGACCGCGCCCCAGCCGCCCCTGAAAAAGGCGCGCAAACGCGGGCTGAACAAACTGGGCGCGTTGCGCAATGTGCTTGTGGATATGCGCCGTCTTGTCCTGACGCGGGTGTGGGGGATGGATTTGCACCCCACGGCGCAGTTTTCGCTATCGGCGAAGTTCGACAAGACCTTTCCGATTGGCGTGCATGTGGGCGAGAAATCCTATGTCGCCTTCGAATCGCGGATCCTGACCCATGACCGGACGCGGGGGCTCTATCTGCATACGCGGGTCGGGCGGAATTGTTTCATCGGCGGGCGGTCCCTGATCCTGCCGGGGGTGGAAATCGGCGACAATTGCGTGGTGGGCGCGGGTTCGATCGTGACGAAATCGGTGCCGCCGCGCTGCGTCGTGGCGGGCAATCCGGCGAAGATCCTGCGCGAGAATATCGAAGTCGGTGACTATGGCCGCTTCCTTGAGGCGGACCAGACCGAGGCGCGCCTGGCCGAGGAGGGCCGGGCCTGATCCGGGCGCTGATCGGCCTGCTGCTGCTGCTGATTGTGGCGGCTGCGGCGGTTTTCTGGGCGGGGCCGTTGTGGCGCGGGCCGGAGCCTGTCGTGGCCGCACCGCGCGATCTGCCGCTGAGTCCGCGCACCCTGCCGGAGGGGGCGGATCCCTTGCGCATCGTGGCGTTCGGCACGTCGCTGACGGCGCGCGGGCCCTGGCCAGATCACCTGGCCGCGCGGCTGGCGGCCTGCCTGGAGCATCCCGTTGAACTCATCCGCATTGCCCGGGCCGGGGCCAATGTATCCTGGGCCGCGCATCCCGACCGGATCGCCGAAGTGGCGGCCGGGACCCCCGATATCGTGCTGCTGGAATTTGCCATCAACGATGCCGATCTGCGCGATGGGCTGTCGCGGGGGGAGGCCGATGCGCTGACCCGTGGGCTTTTGGACGATCTGGCGGGGGCCGTGCCGGGGGCCGCGTTGGTAGAGCTGACCATGAGCCCGGCGCACGGCGCGCGCGGCCTTCTGCGGCCGGGCCTTGCGGCGCGCTACGGCGATGTGGTCGCGCGGGGCCGCGCGCGCAGCGGGGCGGTCGCCGATCTTTACATGCGCTGGATCGCCTTGCCGCGTGATCAGCGTGGGCTGGCCGACGGGTTGCATCCCGACCCTGCGATTGCCGCGCAGGTCATCGTGCCGCCGCTGGCGGCGCATCTGGCGGAGGGTTTCGGCGCCCCCTGCGCGCAGGATCAGCCGTTGGAGCCGGTGCCGCCCTCATAAGCCGACAGGTCGATCGGGTGGCTTATGAGGGCGGCCAGGCGTGCGTTGGAGGCGGCGAATTGCCCGGCGTAGGTCTTGCGGACATAATCGGTAACGGGTCGTTTGCCCTTGAACAGGGTCGAAAACGGCGCCCGCCGCAGCAATGAGATCGCCCGTCTGCGCATCCGGTATCCGGTTGGATCAAGCGACAGAAACGGGCCGGGGGTGACCGGGCTGCGGTAGAAGTGGTTGAGCCTGCGGTGCACGCCCACGGTATATTCGGGATAGCTTGCGCCACGCACCTCGCGGGCGGCCTCGGTCAGGCCCGAATATGCGGAATTGTCCGCAAACGCGGCCAGGGCGGTGCTGGCGGCTTCCATATCGGCCTGCAGGCTTTCCTGGGTCATCACATAGACGTTTTCCGCCCCGAACAGCGATTGGTAGAGCGCCACCAGCCGGTCATATTCGAAATGCGCCTGTTCGAAGCCGAAAAAGCCGGGCCAATCGGTGCCGGCAAAGAACCGGTCACAGGGCAGGGTGCCGCCGCGCAGAACATATTGCATGTAGACCGAGGCCAGGATTTTCAGCTGCGCCCGGATCGAGATCAGGATCTTTGCGTCGGGTGCGATGGCCTTGAGCCTATGGGCGTAGGTATCGCTCATCTGACCGCCGAAGAAGGGATGGCCCGACAGGATCTCGGACGAGACCACGGCCACGTGCCCCTCGGGCAGCCCGGCGCAGCGCTCGGCGATCAGGGCGCGCATCGGATCGGGCGTGAACATAAGCCCATGGGGCCGCACCGCATGGGCGAAGATCTCGTCATGGTCGGCCAGCATCCGATACCCCTGCACGGGCTGGAACAGCTTGGTCTGCATCCAGGTCGTGGCGGTCTTGTGATAACCGATGTGGATCAGAAGCGGGGTGTCGGACATGGGAACTCGTATCGGGTTTGGGGTCGTGTTTGTATGCGTAAGGCGTCAGGCCGCCTGTGTCTTCCTCTTGCGGGATTTCAGATAGGCCTTGGTGTCGCGCATCGTTAAGGCGCACAGGCCCAGAAGGGCCACGCAGAGCGCCGCCAATGTCCATCGCGGGACACTCGCAAGCGCCGCGATATCGCCATGGGCGGCAAAAAGTGCTGCCGTGGCCAGCAGGGCGATGACGCTGCCCACCACCGGCCAGAGCCGGGCCAGCGCCACACCAGCGCGCCAGCGGGTCAGCACCAGCGACGCGATCACGCCGCACATCTCGCCCGCCGTGGCGATCCAGATCACCAAAAGCAGATCCCCGGTCTCGACCGCCGCCCACCACGACAGAGGCAGGCTGAGCACGCGGAAGGAATTGGCGACCATGGCGTTTTCGGTCTTGGCACGCGCCAGCGACACGACCGCGCCGCCGGCCTTGAACACCCGCATCGCCTGCAGGATCGCCAGCCACACCATCAGCGGCACGAGGGCCGCGTATTTGTCGCCAAGTGCGAGCGTCACGAAGATCTCGCCCAACAGCACGACACCGACGACCAGCAGCGCGCCGTTGAAGAAATTCGCCTCGATCGTGGCGCGGGCCAGCGGTTGGAAGCGCGCGTCGTCATCCTGAGCCTTGGAGAGTTGCGGCAGAAAGAAGCTTTGCACGCTTTTGGCCAGCACCATCGTGGGCGTCAGTGTCAGGGTGAAGCCCATCGCGAACACGCCCAGGACCGCCATCCCCAATTCCCGGCCCACGACGATCTTTTCGCCGTTGAGCACCGCGAAGATCAGGATGTTGTTGATCAGAAGCGGCCAGCCGAAACGCACGACCTGCCCGATGACATCGCGGTCCAGGCTCAGGCGCAGGGCCCGTTCGGCGGTCAGGATCGAGATGACCATCATCAATCCCATCTGGATGAGGATCGCATAGAGCATCACCCGGTAATCGCCGAACATCATGTAAAGCGGCCAGACCGCGACCAGCGACACCAGCACCGGCACGGTCATGGTCAGGATCATCGGCCCGTAGCGCATCGACCGGTTCAGGCGGTAGATGTCGAGATGCACAAGCCCGTTGAGAAGCGGCGCGATGGCCAGCACCTGGTAGGCCCAGGCGACCTCGGGCACGCCAAGGAAATCGGCGATGAACCCGGCGCTGAAGAACAGCACCAGCGCCGACAGGACGGCGCGGGCGAACTGAAACCCCTGCAGCGCGGATTGCCATTTCGTATCTTGTTGTTTCGACTGGATGACCTGCTGTTGCAGGCCGAAGGCCGAGAGCATTTCCACGAAGCTCATGGCGGCGGCAAAGGTGGCCGCGACGCCGTAATCCTCCACCGGGATCAGCCGCGCGATCAGCAGGTTGCGCACCAGAGACAGCAGGGAGGAGGCCGCATTGCCCGACAGCAGCAGGAAGGCTTTGCCAAACAGGCCTCCGCCCCGCTGCGTCGGCGGTCCTTCCTGTTCAACCGACATCAGTAGCCGTAATCGTGCGTACCGCTGGCGGCATCGTCGCTGAATTTGCATTGGTTGAGCACGATGCCCAGGACATTGGTCTGCTCGGCGGTCTCGCGTTCGCATTGGTCGATCTGCGAGACCGTTGATTTCCCGGCCCGCGCCACGGTCAGGGCGCAATCGACATTGCTCAGGAAAGACATGGCATAGGCCCCGGCCAGAAGCGGGGGCATGTCGAAGATGATCACATCGGGCCGATACCGGGTCTCGATATCGCGCAGGACATCCTGGGTGAAAGTGCTCAGCAGCAATTGGCCCGGATCCGCAAGGGTTTGCGTCGCCATGCTGACGGCCAGGTTGTCGCCGATCCGAAGCGTCTGTTCTTCGAACGGGATATTGCCGGCCAGAACATCGGAGATGTTGTGCATCGGCGTGGCGCCGAGCATGGCCGCAACGCTGGGGCGGCGCATGTCCATCTCAAGCAGCATCACCCGCAGGTCGGACTGACGCGCGAGGGAGAAGGCAAGGTTGACCGCGACCTGCGTCTTGCCGCAATTCGGTGTGGCCGAGGTGATCGCCACCCGCCCCCAGTCGTTCTTGCGCATATGCATGAGGGTCTTGTTGGCCATGCGGTCGCTGGGGATCGCGATCGGCGCGGCCTTCTGGGTGACGATGCGGTTTTTCGCAAGCACCTTGGGGTTGGGTGTGAACCCCGGCAGATCTTCCCACAATTGCGTGACGGCGACGGCGGCAGGGGCCGGAACGCGGCGGCGCGTGTCCAGAACAGGCGCGGTTTCACCACGCTGTGCACGTGCCTTTTGCAAGGCCAGACGAAGCTTTTCCATTGAAATTCACTCCTGGGATCACGCGAGGCCGAAACGGGTCAAAAGGCGTTCGGACAATTGATCGAGTGGCATGTAAAATTCGTTGACGGCCCACAGGCCTGCAGGCACGCCGACCACCAATATGGCGAGTTTGGCGATCATGAAGCTCCGGCGCAGCAGGCGGGCGCCGGCGGTTTCGATATTGGGCAATGTCGCGAAGGGGGTCACCCCGAGGGATTTGACCAATTCGCTCGGGCGACGCACCGATTTGTTCAACAACTCCATCAGCACGAAGAACGCCAGCGCCAGCCCCAGCCCCGCGCCGACAGAGGCCACGGCGATCAGGCGCCGGTTCGGGCTGGCCGGGCGGCTTGGCACCACCGGCGGTTCCAGAAGGGTGATGCGCTGCCCGCGCCCGGTTCCTTCGAGCCGTTCGCCGATCGAGGCTTGCGCAAGGGCGCGGCGGGCATTTTCGAACTGCAGCTGGACGTTTTCATAATCCCGCTCCAGACGTTGCAACTGGATCGCGTTGAGCGGCGAGCGCGCGATGGCCGCGTTGAGCGTTTCCAGCTCCTGTTCGGTCTGGACAATGGCGTTGTCGAGCGCCTCGATCCGGGTATCGATCTCGGCCAGTTGCAGGGCCAGCAGGGGGTCGAGCGGCTCTTCGGCCTCTTCGGTTGGCGCGACATCAGGCACGGCGTTTTCGGCCTGCGCGGCGATGCGCTCTTCCAGCCGTTCGATCCGGAGCTGCAGGATCTCCACCCGGGTGGAGGTTTCCGAGAACACCAGAAGCATCTCGGACAATTCCGCCTGCAGTTCCTGCAAGAGCTGTTGGTCGGGTGGCAGGTTGGCCTGCGGCTGTGTCCCGGTCTCGAAGATCTGGATCGTGCGCGCGCGGGCGTCGTCCAACTCGCGGCGCTCGCGTTCGGCGGCGGCGAGGCGTTCTTGCAAAAGCGACTGGCGTTGCAGGCGGAAATCCTGATCGTCGGGCAGGCTATCGGCGTTTTCGCGTTGGAATTCGGTGATCAGGGTGGAGCGGCGCTCCAGCGCGTCGCCAAGCCGCTGCACCTCCTGTTCGAAGAAGCTGAGGGTTTCGCCGGCCTGACCGGTGCGCAGACGCACGCTCGCGGCAAGGATCTGGGTGACATATTCGTTGAGCACATCGGCGGCGATCTGCGCCTCGCGGGCGGTGAATTCGAAGGTCAGCAACACCGGGCTGCCACCGCCGCGGCGGGTTGCGCCGCCCTGGGTGTTGACGGTGGTGGCGCGCCGCATCCCGTCATAGACCTGGCTCGGGTTCATGTCGCTGAGGTTTTCGAACACGTTCAGGCGGGTGGCGATCTCGATCATGTTGGCGCGGGTCAGGACCTGTTCGCGCAGCAATTGCACCTCTTCGAGGGCCTCGATCTGCACCGTCGAGGTGGCGAGATCTTCGGAGATCGACTGCCCCTGCACCAGAAGGCGGGCCTGGCTGACGTAGGTGGTGGGCAGGCCAGCCGCAAAGAACAGCCCCGCGGCGGTGGCGGCCACGACCAGAAATGCCATGACCGGCATCCGGCGTATAAGCAGGTGCCAGTAGAAACGCAGATGCGTGCTCATTCCGCGGCCTCTTGGGACAAGGTGTCGGTGTTCAGGAAGATATCATCTTTCAGCACTTCGCCTATGATCTCCTCTGTGACGCTGTTCTTGTCGGCAGCGGCGGCATAAACCATGCCGAACTCGGAAAGCTTGTTGACCATGCGCGGGATCCCTTCAGAGGTCTTGTGGATCAGCTCGATGGCCTTCTCGGTAAACTCTTCGCCCGTGCCCCCAACGTGGCGCAAGCGATGGCGGACGTATTTGACTGTCGTCTCTTTGTCCATGCCCGACAGATGATAGGTGGCGCTGACGCGTTGTGCGAACTGCCGCAATTCCGGGCGCGTGATCATCTCGCGCAATTCCGGCTGCCCCAGAAGGATCAATTGCAGCAATTCGTCCTTGTTGGAGTTGATGTTGGTGAGCATCCGAAGTTCTTCGAGACCCTCGATCGTGAGATTCTGCGCCTCGTCGATGACCAGCGTGACCGAACGACCTTCGCCATATTGTTCGATGATGAAATCCTGCAGCACCTGAAACTTGGTGACATACGGCGCCTCGGGGTCGCTTTCGACATCGAGCGCGTTGAGCACCCATTGCAGCAACTCGCCACGATTGCCATGCGCGTTCGAGATCAGCCCGACAATCGTCGTCTCATCGAAATTCTGCAGAAGCTTTTGTAAAAGCGTGGTTTTACCCGCCCCCACTTCCCCGGTGATGATGGTGATGGGCGCACGGCTCATGATGCCGTATTCCAAAACCGCATAGGCGCGCTTGTGGGCACTGGACCAATACAAAAAGTCGGGGTCGGGCAGAAGCGTGAAGGGGCGTTCGCTCAGCCCGAAATGCTTCGCAAAGAATACTGAACCAGCCATGACCTTGTCTTCCCGATCCATCGCCAACGCCTGCTGTAGATGCGTGCGGGCCAGTGAAGCCTCTCTATAAGTAAAATTGAGACGCGATGCACGCGTCAATCCTGCACAATCCGAACCATCAGCCGAACCATCGGCCGAGCCATCGGATGGCTTGGTGTCGCGATTGTAGCGATGGACGAAAACGGGGGGAGGTTTCAAGGGGGAGCCTACGACAGTTATGCCCCCCTTCTGAAAGGATCGGGGGCAGAGGTTGGAATCCAAGGTCAGGCGGCCCGGCGATCCGCGCGAAGTTTGATTCGGGCGTAACACCCTCCGGTTGTCTCTGATTTGCCAACAAAGCCGCGCTTCACTGTGGCACTGTTGGGAATATAATGTGCAAGTGTGCCACATTTTAACCAAATCGGTCTGAACAACGTTTTTAGTTAAAAATATCTATGCATCTGTAAAGCATTGAAAAATTCGTGAAACTACGGAAATCCTTGCCCCAGATCGGCGGATTTTCGCAAGACAACACGATCAAATTTGATTAAATAAAGTCAACAACCGGTGACGTTGTGCTTCTGGGGAAGTAGTTGCCGCAAGAAGCTGTCTGTCTGCTCCGGGTCCAAACACAAGCCTGACTTTGCGGAAGACTTGAATTTATTCCCCTCGGTTTTGTGTCGAGGTGTCTGTAATTTGTAGCAAGTCGCACTGAAGCGGCATGTCGCATTAACGAGGGTTTAGTTATGTCGTTTGTTTCTCGTGATCTGACCGGGTCCGTACCCTCCGAGGTGACGCCCATCCGTGCAAACCAGCGCAATTCCTTCAACACTGGTCTGGCGTCCGCATATCGGGCGGGTGGCAAGCGTGCTCTGGACCTTCTTGTCCTGACGCTGTCGGCACCGTTCTGGTTGTCGCTGGTCGGCATGGCGGCCCTGCTGATCTGGATCACCGAAGGCAAGTCGCCGTTCTACAGCCAGCTGCGCGTTGGCCGCGGTGGCAAGACCTTCCGCCTGTGGAAGCTGCGCACCATGGTTGTGGATGCCGATGCCCGGCTGGACGCCTACCTGGCCGACAACCCCGAGGCGCGCGCCGAATGGGATGCCACGCAGAAGCTGAAGAACGATCCGCGCATCACCGCGATTGGCGCCTTCCTGCGCAAGACCTCGCTTGATGAGCTGCCGCAGTTGTTCAACGTGGTGCTTGGCGACATGAGCATCGTCGGGCCGCGCCCGATCATGGTCAACCAGCGCGCACTTTATGTCGGCAACGCCTACTATCAGCTGCGCCCCGGCCTGACCGGCCTGTGGCAGGTGTCGCAGCGCAACGAGAGCGAGTTCGCCGACCGTGTCCGCTTTGACAATGTCTACAACCGGGTTCAGTCGCTGAAGACCGACCTTGGTGTCATGTCGAAGACCTTCGGCGTGATGCTGCGCGGCACCGGTTACTGATCGGCGCCACATCTTAAGGCGACCTCAACCTACAACACATAAATTGCCAAATCAGGCCGCATCTGTAATGGATGCGGCCATCGTTTTGTCCGGGTCGCCCGGACCGCCCAAGCCTTGAACGGGCGCAGGATTGGCTTCAGCGCAAGAGTGATTAGGAAACCCATGTCTTTACTGGCTGTTCTCAGGATTGTCGTGTTGTCGGGTGCGGTTGTGGCCTTGGCCGCCTGTCAGGATGACAGCGCGCGCGCCGAGGATCATTACCGCAGTGCGCTCGCGTTTCTCGAAGAGGGCGACACGGTCCGCGCCGATGTCGAATTTCGCAATGTGTTCCAGGCCGACGGCGACCATGTCGAAGCGCGCAAACGCTATGCGCAGATGCTGCGCGACACCGGCGATCTGGAACATGCCTACCGGCAATATCTGCGGCTGGTGGAACAGGATCCCGACTTTGTCGCCGCGCGGGTCGCGCTGGCGGAAATGGCGCTGGAACAGCAGAATTGGGAAGAGGTGCGCTGGCATGGGGGACGGGTTCTGGAAATGGATCCCGATGCGCCCGGGGCTTCGGTGATCGCGCTCAACATCGATTATGTCGCAGCCCTCGAAGCCGAGGACGAAGCCGCGCGCCGCGAGATTGCCGAACAGGCCGCGACGCGTTTTGCCGAGGATCCCGACAATCCGTTCCTGCGGCGCTTGGTGATCGACACCCTGTTGCGCGACGGCGATTTCGACGCGGCCATCGCGATTGTGGATACGGCGCTTGCCAACACTCCCGATGAGCGCGCCCTGCATGATACCCGGCTGCAGATCCTGGCCGAACTTGGAGAGCAGGAACCGCTTGAGGCGCAATTGCGCACAATGATCGAGCGTTTCCCCGAAGACGATCAGCTGCCCGGTGTTCTGCTGCGGTTCTACGTGTCGCGCGACGACATCGCCGGGGCGCAGACGCTTTTGACCGACCTTGCCGGATCGGCCGCAGATGCCGTCGCCCGCGAAGAGGCATTGACCGCGCTGGTGCGGTTGCGGTTGCAACGCGAAGGTCCCGACGCCGCGATCGAGGAGTTGGACCGGATCATCGCCGCCGACCCCGAGACCGCCGCGCCGTTCCGCGCGCTTTATGCGGTGTTGCAATTCGAAGGCGGTGATCCGGAGGGCGGCATTGCCGGGATCGAGACCCTACTGGAGGGCGAGCTGACCCAGATCGAGCGGGGCCGGTTCCAGATCATCCTGGCGCAGATGCTGCTGGAGAGTGGGAACCTGGTGGGCGCGCAACGCCTTGTGGATACAGCCCTTGAGACCGACCCGGGGCAGACCGATGCCCTCAAGATGCGCGCCGCCTGGCTGATCGAGGGGGATGATCCCGATCAGGCGATCCAGGATTTGCGCAATGTTCTTGATGACAACGCCGAAGATCCGGCGGCCCTGACGTTGATGGCGCAGGCCTATTCCCGGGCGGGTGACCATGAATTGTCGCGCGATTTCCTGTCGCTGGCGATGCAGGCCTCGGGCGGGGCCCCGGCCGAGACGATCCGTTATGCGACCGTGTTGATGGAAGACGAGCGCTACCTGATTGCCGAAGAGGTGCTTGTCGCCGCGCTGCGCCTGACGCCGAACGAGCCGGAGCTGTTGCGGGCGTTGGGCCGGGTGTATCTGCAATTGAGCGATTGGCTGCGGGCCGGTGATGTCGAACGGGCCCTGCGCGCGATCGAGACCGAGCCGACCCGCGCCATGGCCGACAGTTTGCGCGCGGCCATTCTGGTCGGACGCGGACAGGTCGATCAGGCGGTCGAGATGCTTGAAGCCGCCGCCGCCGATGGCGACAGCGGGGTCGGCGCACAGGCCGCCGTGGTGCAGGCCCGGCTTGCGACCGGCGATCTGGACGGCGCGCTGAGCTATGTCGAGGATCTGGTCGCAGAGACCCCCGACAACATGGATTACCGGCAACTTCTGGCGATGAGCTATGTCGCCGTCGGGCGGATGGCCGATGCCGAAGAGACCCTGGGCCTTGTCACCACCCAGGATCCGCAGCGGTTGCAGGCGTGGATCGACCTGATCCGGGTGCAGGATGCGCTCGACCGCGAGGATACCGCCCGCCAGACACTGGACGCGGCGCGCGCCGTGCATCCGGATGCGCCGGATCTTCTGTGGGTGCAAGCCAGCTATCTTGAGCGCGCCGGGGACATCGACGGGGCGATCGAGATCTACGAAGAGCTCTACGAGATGGTGCCGAACTCACCGGTTGTGGCCAACAATCTTGCCAGCCTGATCACCACCTACCGCGATGACGAGGCAAGCCTTGATCGCGCCTATTCGATCGCGCGGCGTCTGCGCGGGACGGACGTGCCCCCCTTCGCCGATACCTATGGCTGGATCGCCTATCGGCGCGGTGAGTTTGCGGTTGCGCTGGAGCATCTGGAACTGGCCGCGGCAGGCCTGCCACAGGATGCGCTTGTGCAATATCATCTGGGCATGACATATCTGGCGCTGGAACGGGGTGAGGATGCATTGGCGCGATTGAGCCGCGCGGTGGATCTGGCCGGTCCCGATGATACGCGCGCCCAGATCATCGCGGCGCAAGACGAAATCGCAGCCCTTCAGGCGGCGGGTGTCGGGGCCGAAGCGGCCCCGGATGAATGAGCGGATCCTTTGTTTTTGCGGGCTAAAAACAGCATCGTGATATGAAGGAGACAGGGCCGGGGTGAAACCGACAATCGGGTTGCATTTGGCTTTAAAATAACGGGGAATCCCGGCAAATATAGTGTGTGTCTATGGGGGATACAGCAGATGAAGAGATTACTTCTCTCACTTATGGTGATGTGCGTTACTGCCTTTGGCGCGCAGTCCGTTTTGGCTCAGGATGGCTACCGCATCCGCCCGGGGGACGTCTTGTCCGTTGAGGTGGTGCAGGATGCGACCCTGAACCGCGATATTCTGGTCCTGCCCGATGGCAGCATCAATTATCCGTTCATCGGCACCTTGCGGGTGCGCGGCCTGACGGTGGGTCAGGTGCAGCAGCAGATCGCCGGGGGCATCAGTTCGAATTTCGCCGTGTTGCCGGATGTGTTTGTCGCCGTGCGCGAGGTGTTTGTCGCACCGCCGCCAATCGAGCCCCTGCCAGGGCCGACCATCGACATCTTCATCCAGGGCGAAGTGAACACACCGGGCCTTGTCGAAGTGTCTCCGGGCACGACGCTGGTTCAGGCGCTGGCGCTGCATGGCGGGTTCACCAGCTTTGCCGCAACGCGCCGCATTCAGCTGCGCCGCACGCATCCGCACACCGGGCATACCAACATCGTGACGCTGGATTACCGGGTCCTTGAACGGGGGGGCATCGTTTCGCATGACCCCGTGCTGCTGGAGGGGGATGTCATCCTCGTGCCGCAGCGCCGCTTGTTCGAGTAATCGACACCCTGAGAAGGGTTGGGGGATATGACAGACAGGGTTGAGACATGCGCCAGGGCCGCCTTGTGTGGGCTGCCCGATTGTGCCCCCGGCCTGCGGGCCGGGCCTGTCCGTGTGTCGGCGCGCCTGATCGCCCGTCTGATGGGCTGTACCGTTGCGGCGGGCCTGCTTCTGCCAGGCATCGCCGTGGCGCAGGATGCTGGCGACGCGCCGGTGGCCTATGTCGAGATCGGGTCCTTCCTGCGTTACGAGGAAGACGACCCCGGCGACGAGGAACAGGCCTTCGAGACGCGCCTTGGCGCGGGCTATTTCCTGGCCACCTCGGGCCAGCGCCTGAGCTTTGAGGGCGAATTTCTGCTGCAGGCGCTGGAGGATGAGCCGGTCCTGACCGACCCTGCCGCGTCCCTGTCCTATGCGGTTTTCACCCGGAGCACGGAACTCTCGTTCGACCTGAGCTATTCGGCACTGGATCTCGAAGACCGTGATATCGAAGAGGATTTCGACGCCGAGGACCTGACTGAGGACGGCGGCCGCCGCGAACGGATCGAGGCAAGTGTTGGCCTGGTGACGGGGCGCGGCGCGCCGTTCGCCACGGCAACGCAGCTGTCCTATCTTGACGACAGCTTCAGCGACGGCGCGACCGAGGATGACGAGACCCTGGTCAGCCTTGGCACAACCCTGTGGTTCACGATTGACCCCCGTATCACCCTGCGCGTCAACGGCTTTGCCAGCCGTGAAGAAACCGACGATCTCCTCGACACGGTCGAAACGATCCGGAACTACGGGCTTGGCGCGGACCTGCTGATCGACCCGGTCTGGACCGCCAATATCGATTTTGGCTACCAGGAAATCGAAACCGACCGCACGACCGGAACAACCGTTGTTGATGGCGCTACGGCGTCCCTGCTTCTGACCCGCGATATGCCCAATGGCGAGCTGAGCTTTTCGGCCGTGCGCGATATCGCGACCACCGGATCAGAAGATACCTTCCGGGTGCGCCGCGCCCTGTCGCTGGCCAACGGGGCCGAGATCGAGGCGTCATTGGGGGCCGTCAGCTTTGAAGGCTCTGACCCGATTGCGATCTACGGGGCATCTTTCGCCACCGAATTCCGGCCCGGATCACGCTTCCGCCTGGCCTTTGACCGCAGCGGCGGGGTCACCGATGACGACGAGAATGTCATCCGCACCAGCCTGGATGCGGGCCTGGCCCATAACCTCAACGAATCCAGTTCGCTGGCCTTCGACGTCGGCCTCTCGCAGGTCGAGGATGCAAGCCTGACCGGGACCGATACCGCGCGGGTCGACCTGTCGCTGGCCTATCGCTATGCGCTGACCGAGGATTGGACCCTGGCGGCGCGCGCCACGCGCGAATTGCTGTTCGAGGACGGCACCGAAGAAGATCGCACCACAACCCTGTCGCTTGGTGTCGAGCGTCGGTTCACCTTCCGTCCCTGACCATGACAGAGCCGCGCGGGGGCCGACCGGACCGGGTCAACCTCTGTCTGGCGGGCTTTATCGGGCTGCTTCTTGCGATCGAGCTGGTGCTTCTGGGGGCCGATTGGGGCCTTTGGGGCCATCCGCGCCTGCGCTCGACAATCTATGATTACACCGGATTCTGGCCCGGCCTGCTGTATGGCTGGCAATCCAACTACCCCGGGCAGGGGGTGGTGATGTTCGTCAGCTACAGTGTCGTGCACGGCGGCCCGGGCCATGCGTTGGTCAATATGGTGACGCTGTGGTCGCTTGGCCGCGCGGTGGCCGATTGGGTCGGCGGTCGGAGGCTGATCCTGGTTTATGGGGCCGCGCTTCTGGGTGGTGCGGTGGCCTATGGCCTGCTGACGCGCTCGCCGCAGCCGATGGTCGGCGCATCGGGCGCCTTGTTCGGGCTGGCCGGGGCGTTGATGGTCTGGGCCAGTCGCGCCGAGGGCGGCGGCGGGTTGAAAACCTGGCGCATCGTCTTGCAGGTGGTGGGCTTTCTGGTGGCGATGAACGTGGCCATGTGGTGGGCGCTGGATGGCCAGCTTGCCTGGCAAACCCATCTGGGCGGCTTTCTGGCCGGGGCGGCTGTGGCCCTGCTGCTGCGTCCGGTGCAGACGTCAGGGCACAATACGCCGTAAACTGATCCCGCACCTTGTCCAGTGCTGGCGACATGGGGGCAATTTCCCTTATGCTGGATATCAACATTCGGCGCCCCGGACGCGCCGGTCCATTCAAAAAGAGCAGCACGGCATGCAGGACGCCAGGCACGTTTCCGACAAACCGGTTCTGGTGGTCGATCTCGACGGCACGCTTGTGCGGTCCGATCTGCTGTTTGAGAGCCTGTGGTCCGCGCTGTCGAGCAATCCGCTGGCGGCGTTTGCGGCGCTGCGGGGCGGCATTGGCGTGGCTCAGCGTGCGCGGCTGAAACAGGAGCTGGCGCTGAAGGGGCCGGTGGATGTCACGCGGCTGCCCTACAACCCGGATGTTCTGGCGGAGATCGCGCAATGGCGCGCGGACGGGGGGCGTGTGGCGCTGGTGACCGCCAGCGACCGGATCCTGGCCGAACAGGTCGCGGCCCATGTCGGGCAATTCGACGAGGTGCATGGCTCGGACGGGGATCACAACCTGAAGGGTCCTGCCAAAGCGGCCTTCCTGATCGAGCGCTACGGCGCGCAGGGTTATGTCTATATCGGTGATGCCGCCGCCGATCTGGCGGTCTGGAAGGACGCGGCGCAAATCGTGACCGTCAATGCCCCGGCCGGGCTGCGGACCCGCGCCGAGGCACTGGGCCCCGAGACCCGGCATCTGGGCAACGGGTCGGTGCCGGTCCGGGATTGGCTGCGCGCGCTCAGGCCGCATCAATGGGTCAAGAACGTCCTGATTTTCGTCCCGGTCCTGGCCAGCCACGCCGTGTCCTGGCCAAACCTTCTGACCAGCATTCTCGCCTTTGTGGCCTTCTGCCTGGTGGCGTCGAGTGTCTATCTGACCAATGATCTGCTGGATCTGTCGGCCGACCGGGCGCATCCGCGCAAGCGCCGCCGCCCGCTGGCCGCAGGCGATATCCCGATCGCACCCGCAAGTGTCATGGCCATCGCGCTGCTGGGGATCGGGCTGGGGCTGGCGCTGATGCTGGGGCCGTTTTTCGCGGCGACACTGACGATCTATCTGCTGATCACGACGGCCTATTCCCTCCATCTCAAGCGCCGGACCATCATTGATATCTGGGTGTTGTCGATCCTCTATTCGATGCGCATCGCCGCAGGGGCCGCGGCCACAGGGATCGTACCCTCGGTCTGGTTGATGGCCTTTTCGATCTTCTTCTTCTTCTCGCTGGCGGCCGTCAAACGGCAGGCCGAGCTTGTGGATACAGCCGACAATGACACGCTCGATATCCGCCGCCGGGGCTATTTCCGCGAAGATCTTCTGCTGGTTGCGGCGATGGCGATTGCGTCGGGCTATGTTTCGGTCCTGGTCCTGGCGTTGTATATACGCACACCCTTCATCGATCAGCTCTACGGCACGCCACCGATCCTGCTGGGGATCTGCCTTGTGGTGCTGTACTGGATCAGCCGGGTTGTCATGGTCACCCATCGCGGCCACATGCATGACGATCCGCTGGTCTATGCCATGCGCGACCGGGTCAGCCAGATCTGCGTTTTGCTCTGTCTCATCATCGGGGGGCTGGCCTATTGGCTGCAGGGATTGATCTAGGCGGGCCGTCCCGGGGTCTGTGGCGGGTGTGGCGGGGGAACCGGTCTGTTTCCCGATTGCTCCCGAAAACACCAATATTTGTTTTTGCCGGGTTGGACCGACTGTTATAAGGCGCATGCTTTGATGCGATGTTTTTCTTAAGGGTTTCCGGTGTAATGAGCACGATGACAACTCAGTTGCAGAACAATTTTCGCGGCGCCTTTGAGGGCCGCGCGATCAACCCCTTGGGCTTTGGGTTGTTCATCGCGCTTGTCCTCTTGTCGGTGCCGGTGTTCTGGTCCGGCTTCGTGTCGCTGGCCGCGGCCTGGAGCACACCGGAATACAGCCACGGCCCCCTGATCCCGATCATCTCGCTTTATCTGTTCCTGCGCGAATTGCGGCAGACCGACCGCCCCGACCCGACGGCCAAAGTCACCCGCTGGCCCGGCATCGCGGTGCTCAGCCTGGGCCTTCTGGTGGCGCTTATGGGCAATATCGTGCGCATCCCCGACATCGTGACCTATGCCTTCATCATCTGGGTCGGCGGCGTGGTCCTGACGGTTTACGGCTGGGAACGGGGCAAGCGCCATCAGCTGCCGGTGCTGCACCTTGTGTTCATGCTGCCGCTGCCGAATTTCGTCTACTGGCAGATGACCACCTTCCTGCAGGGGGTCTCGTCCGAACTTGGCGTCTGGTTCATCCGCATGGCGGGGATCCCGGTCTTCCTGGAAGGCAACATCATCGATCTGGGTGTGCTGAAACTGCAGGTGGCCGAGGCCTGTTCGGGGCTGCAATACCTGTTCCCGATCCTGAGCTTTTCCTACCTCTTCGCGATCCTCTACCGCGGCCCGATGTGGCACAAGGCGGTGCTGCTTTTGTTGGCCGCGCCGCTGACGGTGTTCATGAATTCCTTCCGCATCGGCATGATCGGGGTCATCGTCAATTCCTACGGGCTTGGATGGGTCGAGGGCTTCACCCATTTCTTCGAGGGTTGGGTGATCTTCATCGCCTGTGTCGCGATCCTGTTCCTCACGGCGGTGCTGTTGCAGCGCACCACGCGCAACCCCCTGCCGCTGAGCCAGGCCATCGACCTCGACACCGCCGGTCTGGGCCGGATCTCCACCCGGGTGCTGGAGCTGCCGCGCCATGCTGTGACGCTGGGGGCCGTGGCTCTGACCACGCTGGCCGCGGTCGCGACCTTCGCCGCGCAACCCCCCGCGGCCCCGCCGCTTGATCGCACCAGTTTCCAGGTGTTCCCGCGCGATGTCGGCGATTGGTCCGGCCTGCGCACCGAGTTCAGCGACGAGATCGAAGCGGTCCTGCGCGCCGACGATTACGCCAACATCACCTACAGCACCGACCTCAACACCCCGCCGGTCAACTTCTTCTCGGCCTTCTACGAACGGCAGACCGAAGGTTCGGGCATCCATTCGCCCGAGGTCTGCCTGCCCGCCGGCGGGTGGGAGATCTTCTCGCTGGAGGCGCGCGAGGTCTCGTTCCCCGACACGGCTTTCGGCACGTTCGAGGTCAACCGCGCGATCATCCAGAACGGCGAGGCGCAGCAGGTCGTCTATTACTGGTTCGAACAACGCGGCCTGCGCTTCACCAATGATTTCATCGCCAAGCTCTGGGTGGTGTGGGACAGCCTGATGCATGACCGCACCGACGGTGCGCTGGTGCGGTTCGTCTCGCCGATCGAGGCGGGCGAAACCCCCGCCGCCGCAGATGCACGGATTCAAGCGCTGATGGTCGAAATTCTGCCACGCTTGCCGCGTTTTGTGCCAGGCATGGACCGAGACCCCTAACCTTCCACCCTAACACACATAAGGGGCTTGCCCTGGGTCCACCCCAGACAAGGCCGCGTAGACGAAAGACCCCAATATGATACATCCCGTCATTCTTTGCGGAGGCTCAGGCACCCGGCTTTGGCCCGCATCGCGCAAGGCCTATCCCAAGCAATTCGCGCCGCTTCTGGGGGACGAGACGCTTTATCAGTCCACGTTGAAGCGGTTCTCGGGCGAGGATTTCGCCGCACCGCTGATCATGACCGCCGAAGATTTCCGC
Organism: uncultured Roseicyclus sp.; assembly: GCA_964586895.1. Taxonomy (GTDB): domain Bacteria; phylum Pseudomonadota; class Alphaproteobacteria; order Rhodobacterales; family Rhodobacteraceae; genus Gymnodinialimonas. The sequence goes on along the minus strand of CAZPJO010000009.1, from coordinate 1,995 downwards.
TTCATGGCGATCGAGCAGGCGATGGCGATCGGGTTGAGCGATGCGCGCGTGGTGATCGAACCCGTCGCGCGCGACACCGCGCCCGCGATCCTGGCCGCGGCACTTCTGCTGGCCGCGGATGATCCCGAGGCGCTGATGCTGGTGGCGCCGTCCGATCATGTGATCACCGATCTGCCCGCGTTCCTGGATGCGGTCGCCGAAGGGGTGGGCGCCGTGGGGGAGGGGGCGCTTGTCACCTTCGGGATCACGCCGGACCGGCCCGAAACCGGCTATGGCTATCTTGAATTGTCTTCCGTGCCCGAGGGCACCGCGGCGGTGTCGTTGAAATCGTTCCGCGAAAAGCCCGATGCGGCAGCCGCGCAAAAGATGCTCGATGCGGGCAATTACCTTTGGAATGCGGGTGTGTTCCTGTTCAAGGCAGCTGATGTGATCGCGGCCTATAAGGCCCACGCGCCGGGCCTCATGGTGCCGTGCAAATCCGCCATCGCCTCGGGCAGCACGGATCTGGATTTCTTCCGCCTGGATGCAGAGGCCTATGGCGCGGCCGACGCGATCTCGTTCGATTATGCGGTGATGGAAAAGGCCAGCCCCGTCATGGCGGTGCCGCTGGAGTGCGGCTGGTCGGATCTGGGGGCGTGGGATGCGCTTTGGCAGGTCGTGGGCAGCGATGCAAACGGCGTGGCAACTGCGGGGCCGGTCACCGCGATTGACTGCACCGACAGCTACCTGCGGTCCGAGGATGACACGATGCAACTGGTGGGCCTCGGGCTTGACGGGGTTGTGGCCGTGGCGATGCGCGATGCGGTGCTGGTGGCCGACAAATCGCGCGCACAGGATGTCAAAGCGGTGGTCTCGACCCTGCGCGCGGCCAAGGTCGCCCAGGCCGATGATTATCCGCGCTTCTACCGCCCCTGGGGCTGGTATGAGACGCTGTGCCTGGACACGAGGTTTCAGGTCAAGCGCATCATGGTCAAACCCGGCGGTGTGCTGAGCCTGCAAAGCCATCACCACCGGTCGGAACACTGGATCGTTGTGGCCGGCACCGCCGAGGTGACGGTGGGCGAGACGGTGAAGCTGGTGACCGAAAACGAGGGGGTCTACATCCCGCTTGGCGCGGTGCACCGGATGGCCAATCCCGGCAAGCTGCCGATGTACCTGATCGAGGTGCAAACCGGCGCGTATCTGGGCGAGGACGATATCGTGCGCTACGAGGATATCTACAGCCGCGCCTGAGACAATGCAGACCTGATGAAACCGGGCAGGGGAGGAGACGTCATTGAGGCATCTGCGTCGCCTGGCCGGGATCGTCTTTGTGCTCTGGCTTCTGACCTGGGGCGGTATTCTGGCCACCAGCCTGCTGTGGACGCATGACGCGGCGCGGCCCGCGTCGGCGGATGCGGTGATCTGCCTGGGTGGCGGGATGTCGTATAACGGATGGAACCGGGCGGGCCCGGCGTCGGCGCGCCGCGCGCTGACCTGCGCCGAGTTGGTGCAGGACGGCGTGGCGCCCCTGGCCGTGTTCACCGGCACCGGCAACGGTGTGATGTCCGCCGGCGAGGCGATGGCCAACCTTGCTGCGGAAAACGGATTGCCGGCCGAGGCGATCGTGATCGAGGCGCGTGCGCGGTCCACGATGCAGAACGCGGTCCTGTCCTATGCGCTGCTGCCCGATGCTCCGGACCGGGTGGTGATCGTCAGCGATCCGTTCCACCTGCCGCGGTCGTGGATCATCTTCACCCTGCTGGGGGAGGCGGAGGTCGATGTCTATGCGGCCCGCATGGCCTATTCGTATGACGACGGCCCCGATGCGCGCAGCTACCTGCAATGGACCTTGCGTGAATCCGTGGCGGTCTGGGCCAATGTCGCGCGCATCGGAACCTATCTTGTCGGTGGACTGTTCGGCATAGATCCCCAAACCCGCGCCGCCTGGTTCGAGCCGCCCTATGATCCGTAGGGATGTGAAGCGGCGGGATGGCCGGGATTGGGCGTTATGTT
>CAZPJO010000008.1:0-26945 GCA_964586895.1 uncultured Roseicyclus sp. | reverse complement strand
GGGGGCGCACCGCCTCGACCCCGCCGGGATACGTCTTGGCCAGACCCTTGCAGATGATTTCAACCGACATGCGCGCGCGTCAGACGCCGTGCACTTCTTCAAGGATCGAGCGATCCCAAAGGTCCGCGCTGACCTCGCGCCCGAGAAGGCCGAGGGTTTCGATGTTGGCGGCAACGGTTTGATCCGTCCACCATCCAAACCCGTTGGCATCCGTCAGGTCCGAGAACATCAAAGGCACCTGGCGTTCGGCCTGCATCAGCTGCGTCTCGCGGTCGAGGCCCGCATCGGGATACATCGCCAGCGTCAGGTCGGTCGCGGCGGCGGTATCTTCGCGGTAGGCGGCCCAACCGGCGACTTCGCCCGCCATCAGGGCCACGATTTCCGCGCGGCGGTTCGCGAGGCTGTCTTCGGTCACGATATAGGTCTGCGAATGAACCGCGTAGCCGTGGTCGGCCATGAGCATCGTGGTGTTGTCCACATTCTGCACGCTCATCGCGACGGGCAGGTCCGTGGCCCAACACAACAGGCAATCGACCTCACCCGCGACAAGCGGTTGCGGCGAATATTGCGTCGGTACGATCTCGATCGCGTCGAAATCGACGTCATTGATTGTGCACAGCGCCTGCAGGACCGGCGTGTTGGCCAGCGCCATGCCGATCCGCATGCCTTCCATATCGGAGGGTTGGTTGACCGGGTTCGCCGACAGCGACGCGATGGCAAACGGGTTGTTCTGCATCGCCACGCCGATGATTTTGAACGGTGCGCCTTCCGACACGGCCGCAGCGGTATAATCCGCCGCCGAGATGCCCATCAGGGCGCTGCCGGACACGACGGGCGGTTCAACGGGGGCGTTGGGGCCGCCGGGCTGGAGCGCCACGGACAGGCCACGTTCGGTCCACAGGCCGCGATCCTGGGCGATATAGCTTCCGGCGAATTGCGTGGAATGAAGCCACGACAATTGGAAATTCACGGATGTTTGCGCCTGCGCCAATCGCGGCGAAAGGCCAAGGGACGCGGCACCAAGCGCACTCGCTCCGGTTGCAAGAACGGCACGACGGGAGACAGGAAAAGATCGTTTCATATGAAAGTCCATTTAGTTGCAGGTGTCTGGTATTGTTGACAGTTTTGCGATTTGTGACGGAAAGCTCAACCGTCAACCTCACGCTGTGATCGGGTGGCGAAATCCGGCCCGCGCCATAGCATCAAGAGGCCCGGCAAGGTGACGGCGAGATACGTCAGGCCGAAGGCGACGCTTGCGGCGAGGCCCGCGCTCGCGCTCAGGCCCGCGAGCGGAAACAGAACCGCCGCCGCGCCTTCGCGCAGGCCCCAACCGCTGATCGAGAGCGGAAGGACCATCGCGAACAGGATCATGGGCACCAGCGCCGCCGTGGCAAGCAGCGGCAAGGGCGCACCGACGGCGGCGGCGCAGATCGCAAAGGCTGTCACGTTGCACAGGGCGGTGCCAAGGCTGAGCCCGGCCTGCCGGAGCAGAACGGGGCGGGCGAGAACCGCGTGGTGAAACCGCGTTAAGCCACGTCCCAGCGCGCTTTGGCGGAACAGGCGCGCAAGACCTGCGCAGGCCAGCATGACGAAAAGCGCCATCCAAAGCGCCGTTGTGATGCCCGTTGGCCATGTCAGCCCACCGGGATGGACGGCATTCAGCGCAAGCGCTGTCATGAGGATCACGACAAGCCCGATCTGCCCCGCGATCCGCTCGAACACGACGGCCTGCCCCGAGGCAAGGAGGCCTGCCTGCCCCCGCGCGCGGATGGCGCGGCCCACATCGCCAAGCACGCCGCCGGGCAGCGATTGGTTCACGACCTGGCTGAGGTAATATTCGCGGATGGATTGCCCGAGCGGAAGCTCGATGCCAAGCCGCGCGGCTGTCACGCGCCAGCGCAGGGCCGACAGCAGCGTTTGCACCGTCAGCAGGAGGGCCGCCCCAAGCAGAAGGCGCAAATCCGCGCCGGCCAGAAGCGTGAGCGCCAGTTGGATATCAACCGTCCGCCACAGCAGATAGGCCAAACCGGCCAGCAGAAGCGCCTGCATCAGGCGGCTCAGCCAGCGGGGCAAGGGGCCGATGACAGGCGTCTTCATTGCCCCAACTCCGCCGAGCCGTCGGCGCGGAACGCGGTCAACATGATGTCGCGGGCGGTCTCCATCCCGATGGCGCGGGCGTCGTTCGGCGGCAAGAGGCCTGGGGCGGGGGCAAGCGCGTCGAGCCGTGTAACAAGCACTTCGGGTCCGATGACATGAACCGGAACCTCTGCCCGTTCATCCAGCGCGATGAAACCGGCCGCCTGATGATCGCCCACCGCGATGATCAGGGGTGGATCATCGGCATGCAGCGCGGCGTAGTCGAAAACCACCTGCAACGCGTAATCCACCGCCAGCCGGTATTGATCGCGGACGCGGTCATGGTCGCGCCAGACGATCTCGGGCGGATCCCCCGCCTGCGCCATATCGTTGAATTCGGTTCCGTCGGTGATCGCGTCCCATGGCAAAAGCTCTGGCACAGGGGTCCAGGGCGCGTGCGATGACACAAGCGCGATCTGCACGAACAGACGACGCGGATCGGACCCGTCGCGCAGCAAACGGTCAAGAGTCGCAAGCGTGTATTGGTCGGGCATCGTGACCCAGTTGAACGGCAATCCGGCATAGCCCGTATCGGCGGCCACCAGGATGTCTTCGAAACCCATAGTCACGGATTCCGGCCAATCAAGCGTGATCTGAGGCATCAGCGTCGCGGTGCGAAAGCCACTTGCCGCGGCATGGTGGTAGAGCGTTTGACGCCCGCTGGCCAAGGCGGCGGCGTGGCTGATCTGATTGTCGACCCACAGCCCGTTGGCAAAGGTCGTATGGGCCAGCCAGCTTTGGCCGCCCTGCGTCGGCGAGGTCAGGAACCCCGATTGCATGGCAAGGCCAAGATCCGAAAGCCGCGCCTGCGCGGTTTCAAGCGTCGCGCGGTGGGTCTGCGCGTAAAACGGGGTGTCAAAGCTGGTGCGGCCATAGCTTTCGATGAAGATCACAAGAACATCGCGGTCGATGGCTACAAAAAGCCCGGCGGTGTCGGTGAACGGGTCCTGCGCGGCGGCCATATCAAACGCGGCCAGCCGATCCCGTGTGGCGCGGATCAGGGCGATGCGCTCGACCCCGACGCGGGCCGTGAAGGCCGTGCCTGGCGGGTTAACGGGCAGGGTCCAGCGGTTCATCGTATGGCCGAGCTCTGCGACCGTGACGCCACCGGCCAAAAGCGCCAGCGGGGCGGTGGCAAGGCGCGCGGGCCGCGACCAGCGCAGGCCGGACCAGACGCCGGTTGCCCACCATATCAAGCCCGCGATCCCGCAGATGGCAAGCCCCGCGCCAATGGCCGCCACAATGGACAGGCCCACGCCGAGCGATCCGGTCATCAGGCGGGCAAATGCGTCGATCAGCGACAGGTCAGTGACCGGGTTGAACCCACGCGACAACGCGGTGAAGCTGATGAAATCGGCGGTTTTCAGGATCGCGATGCAGGTGAGTGCAACGGTTACGGCAAGGCGAAATATCTGAGCCGCCCGACTGGGCCCGAAGGCCAGCAGGGCCAGCAGAAGCGCCGGAAGCTCCAGCGGAAAGACCAACAGGGCCCGCCACGTCATGGCGTCCGGATGGTTCGGCTGGATCAATACCAGATGCAGCACCAAAGCCGCAGCAAACAATGCGATGGCTTTCACCGGGCCGCCTCGGACCGCAGCCATGCGATGTCTCGCCAGAACGACCAAACAAGTGCCAGCGCCGCCAATGCGGCCACGATATCGGTCACCGGCGAGGTGGCAGGCGGAAACACCATCAACAGCAGCGCCGCGATCTGCACCACGCAGACAACCTTGCGCGTAAAGCGTGGCGGCAGGGGGCGGTTGAGCCAGGGCAGGAAGATCTGCGCCAAACCAAAGGCATAGCGCGGCAGACCCAACAGAAGCACAAAGACGCCTGCGGCATCGGATTGGAAGGCGAGCGCGGCGAGTGTCAGGGCAAGAAGCGAGTCGACCTCCATATCGAAGCGCGCCCCGAATGCGGACGACAGGCCCGAGCGGCGCGCGAGGTAGCCGTCCACGCCGTCGAGGGCAAAGGCCGCGCCCGCTATGGCGAAGACCGGCCAAGGGGCCCATCCGGGCGACAGCAGCGTGCCCACAAGCAGACACGCGAGGCCAAGGCGCGCCAGTGTCACGATGTTGCAAAGGCCCGGCACGGTGTGCGGAAAGTCGCGCGCCATCCCGAAAAGCGCGACGGAGGCGGCAACGGCAAAAGCGCTTGCGCCGCCAAGTTGGACGCGCACAGGGTCCGTGCCGCCCAGAGCCGCGCTCGCCAGGATCACGGCGCACAGGCCCGCCAAGGCCGCCAACCCGAACCACACCACAGGGCCGCCCGACTTCACAATCGAGAGAGGCTGCAGCCGGGGTGGCCAGCGATGGGCAATATTTGTTGGTCTGTGGGTCAAGATCGGCGACGGTCCGGGGAAAGGGCCCTTGCTTTGGGCGGGGTTGGAAGATCAGGATTTACGCAAATGGTAATGTGCGCGGGCCTACAAGAAAGGGGCTTGCGGGGAAAATGACGAAATCGGCATGATCCGTGGCATGGCGTGAGGTCGGCTGCACGAGATTTGGGCAGATTTTTCGGTTGGTGCAGGGGCCCGTGGGCTCGCTTGGGGGGACGTGAGATGACGATGGATCGACGCTTGTTTCTGGGCACGGCCCTTGGGGGTATGGCGGCGTATGGTTTGCCCCTTGCCGCGCAAACGGGCCTTCCCTCGCTGCTGGAGGCGGCCCGCGCGTTGGCCCGCGCGGAATATGTCGCGCCAACGGGGATCTTGCCCGCCCCGTTCGACGGGTTGGATTACGACGCCTATCGCGGGATACGCCCGATTGTGGGGCAGGCCTCTCTGCTGCCGCAGGGCGAAGGGTTCACGCTCGATCTGATGCCGCCGGGGCTGTATTTTCCCGACCCTGTCACGGTGGAACGGCAGGTGGACGGCGCATGGTCGGACTTCCCCCTGACGCCCGCGCTGTTCGATTTCGAGCCGCGTTATTTCGACGAGATCCCCGAAACTTCGCCGGGGGCGGGGTTTTCCGGCCTGCGGCTGCGCCATCCGGTGAATGCGCCGGATCGTATGGACGAGGTCGCGGTGTTTCAGGGCGCCAGCTATTTCCGCGCGATCGGGCAGGCGATGGTCTATGGTCTCTCCGCGCGGGCCGTGGCGCTTGGAACCGGCGGGTCCGTGCCCGAAGAATTCCCGCGCTTCACCCATATGCGGGTGCACGAGGGGCAGGGCGATCATATCCGGATGGAAGCCTTGATCGACAGCCCGTCCCTGACCGGGCATTTCGACCTTGTGCTGCGTCCGGGCGTGGACACCGCGATGGATGTGACCGTGACGCTGTTCCCGCGCGCGCGGCTTGAGACAATCGGGATTGCGCCGCTGACCTCCATGTATCTCAAGGGGCCGATGCGCGGCGCGGCGTCGGACGATTTTCGCCCCCGCGTGCATGACAGCGATGTCTTGTATGTGGAAAACGGCGCGGGCGAACGGCTTTGGCGGCCCATCGGCAATCCGGTTGCGGTGGAAACCTCGGCGTTCGGGGATGTCGATCCGGGCAGTTTCGGCCTGTTCCAAACGGCGCGGAGCTATGAGGATTTCGAAGATACCGAAGCCCGCTATGAGGCGCGGCCATCCGCCGTTGTCCGCCCACAAAGTCCTTGGGGGCCGGGCGCAGTCATGTTGGTGGAGATCCCGACCGGGACCGAATTCCTCGACAATATTGTCGCGTTCTGGCGGCCCGAAGCGGCATTGGAGGCCGGCGGAGAGTACCGCTTTGACTACCGCATCGACTGGACCCTCGCCGCGCCCGACACCCAAAGCCCCGCACGCGTCGTGCAATCGCGCAGCGGGCGGGAGCATGAGTTCCCCGGCACGCGGCGGTTCGTGATCGACTTTGAGGGATCGGCAGAGGGACTGATGCCGGATCTGTCGGTGTCGGGGGCGGATGCCGTGCCCGAGATGCTGCGGGGGCTGGCTCTGTTTGACCTGCCCGATGGGCGGGGGCAGAGGGCGACGTTTCTGCTGACGCCGGGTGAGAACACCCGCGCCCTGGAATTGCGGCTGGTTCTGCGCGACGGGGCGGGGGGCGCGGTCAGCCCGGTTTGGCTGCACCGCTGGACGCGCAAACGCGACGGGCGCGAATAGGCGGGTTCAGGTCACGGAAACCGTAATCTCGCCAAGCCCTTCGATCTGCGCCACCATCGTGTCGCCGCGCACCACGGGGCCCACGCCCGCGGGGGTTCCGCCCAATATGACATCGCCCGCTGCCAATTCGAAATAGGCAGAGAGATAGGCGATCATTTCCGGCACCTTCCAGATCATCTGGTTCAGATCGCCGTCCTGGCGCATCTCGCCATTGACCGAAACCGAAATGCGGCCCGCCTCAAGGTGGCCCACATCTGCGGCGGCATGGACCGGGCCGACCGGGCCGGAGCCCTCTGCCGCTTTGCCGATTTCCCAAGGGCGGCCGGCCTTCTTGGCCTCGCCCTGCAGGTCGCGGCGGGTCATGTCCAGCGCCACGCCGTAGCCCCAGACATGGTCAAGCGCGTCTTTCACCGCGATATCGGTGCCGCCGGATTTAAGTGCGATCAGAAGCTCGACCTCATGGTGGACGTTGTCGCTTTGGGGGGGATATGGGAACCGACCCGAGGGATCGAGGTTATCGGGGTTCTTCTGAAAGAAAAACGGCGCCTCGCGCGTCGGGTCATGGCCCATTTCAACCGCGTGATCCGCGAAATTGCGCCCGATGCAATAGACCCGGCGCACGGGAAACAGATCGCCGCTTGCGGTTGGGATCACGGGTTGAACCGGGGCGGGAATGACGGGGTTTGGCATGGGTGGTTTCCTTTGCGGCGTTTCAGGGGCTTAGCATGCGATTGGGGCATGGCCAATGCCACGGCGTCTGTGATGAAATGCGCGCAAGATCGAGGAAAAGGCACGAAACATGAGCAATAACACCCTGATATCCGCGCTTCTGACGCATCAGCCGGACAATGCGCCCTTTCTGAGCACGCCGGAGGGCGTCACGCTCGGCTATGGCGAGTTGCGGCGGCGCGTGGCGCAAACGGCGGGCCATCTGCAAGCCGCCGGTGTCGCGCCCGGCGACAGGGTCCTTTGCCAGATCGCGAAATCGCCTGAAGGATTGGTGCTTTATCTTGCGACGGTTGCGGCGGGCGGGGTCTTTGTGCCTCTCAACACCGGCTATACCGGGGGCGAGATCGACTATTTCCTGGGTGACGCGGACCCAGCGCTTCTGATCCTTGATGAGACGACCGCGGGCGCGCGTCCGGTGGCCGAGGCGCGCGGGGTCACCGTCGCCGACCCGGCGAAGTTGACGGCACCGGGGCCTGAGGCCGCGCCGGTGGCGCGGGCCGCCGATGATCTGGCGGCGATCCTTTATACCTCCGGCACGACGGGGCGGTCGAAAGGCGCGATGCTGACCCATGACAACCTTCTGTCGAATGCGCGGGCCTTGCGGGACCTGTGGCACTTCACGCAGGCCGACAGTCTTCTGCATGCCTTGCCAATCTTTCACACCCATGGGCTGTTCGTGGCGACGAATATCATGCTGCTCGCGGGGGGCCGGATGGTGTTTCTGCCGCGTTTCGATATCGACGCGCTGGCCCGCCATCTTCCGGACTGCAACGCGATGATGGGGGTGCCGACGTTCTACACCCGCATGCTTGGCGATGCGCGGTTCGACCGTGAGGCTTGCGCGCATATGCGCCTGTTTGTGTCGGGCTCTGCCCCGTTGCTGGCCGAAAGCCACGCGGGCTTTGTGGCGCGCACCGGGCACGCAATTCTTGAGCGTTACGGGATGACCGAGACCAACATGATCACGTCGAACCCCTATGACGGCGACCGGCGCGCGGGCACGGTCGGCCATCGGTTGCCGGGGGTAGAGATGCGGATCACCGCGCCGGATGCGCAGGGCATCGGCGTGGTCGAGGTGAGGGGGCCGAATGTGACGCCGGGCTACTGGCGCAATGCCGAGAAGACGGCGGAAAGCTTTGCCTAAGACGGCTGGTTCATCACCGGCGATCTGGGGCAATTGGACGACGATGGCTATCTGTCGATTGTCGGGCGGCAGAAGGATCTGGTGATTTCGGGCGGGTTCAACATCTATCCCAAGGAGGTGGAGGTTGAAATCGACGCGCTGGACGGCGTTCTGGAAAGTGCGGTCTACGGCCTTCCGGACCCCGATCTGGGGGAGGTCGTGGCGGCTGCAATTGTGCTTGCGCCGGGGGCCACGCTTGACGAGGGCGCGATCCGCGACGCGTTGTCGGACACGCTGGCGCGGTTCAAGATCCCGCGCCGTCTGCGTCTCTTGCCGGAGCTGCCCCGCAACACGATGGGCAAGGTGCAAAAGGCGCAATTGCGCGCGGAGGGCTAGGGTCGGCCCGTGGCTGCGCAGGCGCTAGGGCGTGGACATGCGGATCGTGCGCGGCAGCCCCGACAGGATGTCGGCGCCATCCGCCGTGACCGTGACGATATCCTCCAACCGGACACCGAAGCGACCGGGCAGGTAAATGCCCGGCTCGATCGAGAAGACATTGCCCTCATGAAGCGTCACATCTGAGGTGGCGGTAATATAGGGCGGCTCATGGATATCGATGCCAAGGCCGTGGCCGGTGCGGTGGACGAAGTAATCGCCATAGCCCGCAGCCGCGATCACGGCCCGCGCGGCCGCGTCGATGTCTTTTGCCCGCACGCCCGGGCGGACCGCATCAAGTGCTGCCTGCACCGCGTGTTCGACCACCGAGGCGATTTCCAGGAAATCGGGGTCCGGCGCGCTGCCGAACCATCCGCACCGCGTCATGTCGGAGGGATAGCCGTTCAACCGGCATCCGGTGTCGATCAGGACGGCCATGTCGTCACGCAGGACCGTGTCGCCGGTGTGGTGATGCGGGAACGCGCCGTTCTGGCCGAAGCCCACGATCGTGAATTCGGGGCGCGCGCCGTTGGCCTTGTAATGGGCGTGGATCACGCGGGCGACGTCGCGTTCGGTCATGCCTGCCTCCAGCGCGTCGAACCCGGCGGTTGCGGCGGCATCGTTGAGCCGGGCGCAGGCGCGCAAATTGTCCAACTCTGCGGCGTCTTTCATGGCGCGCAGGTGGCCCAGGGTTGCGTCCGCAAAGCTGCGCCCTGGCGCGTCCATCGCATCAAGCAGCAACAGCGCGAAATCGGCGCGCATCGCCTCGTCGATCGCGACGGTTTTGGCCGGGCCGCAGGCGGTCAGGAGTGTTTTCAACGCGGCCTGAGGCCCGTCTTCGTCTGTCCATGTCTCGAACGGCAGATCCGTCATCACACGCACCGAGTTCGCGTTCAATGCTGGCATCAGGATTCCGGCATGGGATTGGCTGACCAGCAACATCACCGGGCGTTCGTCCCCATGCGGATCGGCACCACAGAGCCATACCATATGGCTGGTCGGCCCAAGCGCGACCAGATCGGTGCCGAGTTCGGCCATGCGCGCGCGCAGACGGGTCAGACGATCTTGGAACAGGCTCATTTTGCAAAATCTCACGCAGGAAATCGAAGCGCCGGCCGCCTTAATGACGGAGGCCGGCGCAGTAAGTTGGATCAGCTTTTGTCGATCAAGCGATAGAACACGAAATCCGAAGTCGCGCCGAACACCTCGCCGGTGACACCTTCGGCAAACGCCACCTGGTAAGAGGCCTGGAACATGATCACGATGGGCGAATTCGCCTGCACCTCGCGCTGCAGCTCAAGATACATTTCCTCGCGCGCGGCCGGGTCGCCTTCGGTCAGGGCGGCGGTGGTCATCGCGTTCATCTCGTCCGGCACGGCCCAGGAATTCCGCCACGTGGTCGTCGCGGTATAGGTTTCCTGACGGTTGTCGGAATTATAGGCGAAGGCCTTGGCGTTCGAATGGGGGTCCATGAAATCCGGGCCCCAATACAGCAGCATCGCCTCATGGCTGCGGTCACGGTAGCGCGTGATCACCTGGCCTCCGGTGCCGGGCAGGATTTCGAACTCGATCCCGGCCTCGGCAAAGGAGGCCTGAAGCGATTGCGCCATGTCGGTGAAGGGGGCTGCGTTGATCACATCGAGTGAAACGGTGATCGGCAATTCGACGCCCGCCTCTTCAAGGATCTGCGCGGCACGCTCGGGGTCATAGCTGTAGGGGGTGTCGGTCAGGGCACCGGGGAAACCTTCCGGCCAGAACGCCTGATGGATCTCCATTTGGCCCGCCAGAATGGTGTCGGTCATCCCCTCGTAATCCACCAGATAGCGCGCGGCTTCCCACACGGCCGGGTCGGTCAGGCTATCGACGTTCTGGTTGAACGACAGGAAATGCACCGCCGCCTGTGGAAAGGATTCCACGCGAAGCCCATCGCCGTCGAGCGAGGCCACCTGATCCGGCGTCAGGTTGCGCGCAATGTCCACGTCGCCCGATTCCAGCAGCAATTGCTGCGTGGCGCTTTCGGCGACATGGCGGATTATGACCCCCTCCACGTCCGGCGCGCCGTTGAAATACGCGGGATTGGCCTCCATCCGGATCATCTCGGCGGGGCGGAAGGCCGTCATCTGGAACGGGCCGGTGCCTGCGGTGTTGGCATTGAGCCAGGCGTTGCCCATGTCGCCGTCGACCTCATTGGCCATGACGGTTTCCATGTCCACGATGGACGCGGGCCGCGACGCGATCACGTTCATCACGAAGGCCGACGAAAAATCGCCCTCATAGCGGATCGTGACGCTATTGCCGTCCGATGTGACCATCTCTTCGACATTCTCGGGCGTCCATCCCAACTGCGTCAGGATGAACGCGGGCGTGAGGTTGAGTTGCACCACACGGTGGAGCGAGCCGGTGACATCCTCGGGCCGCATCGGGTTGCCGGAATGGAACGTCACGCCCTCGCGCAGGGTGAAGGTGATGGTCTTGGCGTCGCCGTCGATTTCCCATGATGTGGCGAGGCCGGGGGCGAGTGTGGTCGGATCGTCGGCACCGTATTGCACAAGCCGATCGTAGGTGTTGGTCACCAATTCGCCGGACGTGAATTCATAGGCCTGCGCCGGGTCGATCGCCACGATGTCGTCGATGTTCTGCGCCACCACAAGGATGTCGGGGGGCGTGTCGGCAAAGGCTGCAGGGCCGGACAGCGGCAGCGCCATCACAGCCGCAAGCAGGGCGGGTTTGATCAGTCTCATGGCAGGGAACCTCCAGTTGATGATGTCAGGAATTTTGGTTTGCCGGTGACATTTCCGGCAATTTGACCGCGCCTTTTTGTTGCAGGACCGAAAGCGTGCCGGTCCAAAGGATGCGGACGGTGGTGTCGGTCTCGTTGGACCAGGCATGGGGCGTGGTGCCGGCGTAATGCAGGCTGTCGCCCTGTTGCAGAATAAACCGCTGCCCGCCGAGCGTCTGGGTTATCGCGCCCTCCAGCAGGTAGATGATTTCCTCGCCCTCGTGGCTGACCATCTCGGACACATAACCGGGCGGGACATGAAGCAGGTAGCTCGACAATTCGGCGCCGGGCAGGTCGGTGCTTATGGCTTCATAGCGCATGGCGGAGCCGTCGATGGAAAACTGGGGCCGCGCGCCCGCGCGGGTCAGGCTGTCGGCGGGTTTCGGGGTCGCGATGAAATATTCAAGGCCCACGTCAAGCCCGCTGGCGATCTGCGCCAGCGTTCCCAGCGACGGGGTCGCTTGTCCACGCTCGACCTGGCTGAGGTATCCGACCGACAGGCCCGCGTCATCGCACAGCGCCTGCAGCGTCAGGTTTGCCTGCTTGCGGCGCTTGCGGATCAGGGCGCCGAGGTTCGGATCGCTTTGTGCCTTCGGTCGCGCCATGACCTCCCCCGGATCGTCGCCGTCATCATAATTTTTTTGATTTAAGCAAAAAACTGTGCCAACACCAAGTAAAATGTTGTGCGGCACAATGTATGCGCCGTATCCGCCAAACCTGTGGGGGTCTTTGAGGGATGACGGCGCAAGCCATCAGCCAAAACACCATAGCCGGCGCGCTGTCGGTGCTGCGCTTTGTGTGCGTGGTGGCGCTGACGTTTCTGGGCCTGCTGGCGCTGACGTTCTTCATCGGGCGCGTGGTGCCGATCGACCCTGTCCTTGCGGTGGTGGGGGATCGTGCCACGCCCGAACAATACGAGGTCGCGCGCGTCGCGATGGGCCTCGACCGGCCGCTGATCGTGCAATTCATCTCTTATGTGGGCGACGTATTGCGCTTTGACCTGGGCGTGTCGGTGTCTACCAATCGCCCGGTCGCCGAAGACCTCGTGCGCGTCTTTCCCGCCACGCTGGAGATGGCCACGCTGGGGATTGTGATCGGCGTGGGCCTTGGGGTGCCTGCCGGGGTCCTTGCCGCGGCACATCAGGGCAAATTGATCGATCAGGTGATCCGCGTGGTGGCGCTTCTGGGCTACTCGGTCCCGGCCTTCTGGCTGGGTCTGGTCGGCCTTTTGGTGTTCTACGCAACCCTCGGCTGGGTCGAGGGGCCGGGCCGGATCAGCATCTTCTACGATGGGATCACGCCCGTGGTGACGGGGCTTTTGCTGTTCGATACGCTTCTGGATGGCGACGTCACGGCGTTTCGGAGCGCGCTGGCGCATATCATCCTTCCCGCGACGATCCTGGGTGTGTTTTCACTGGCCTACATTGCGCGCATGACGCGGTCGTTCATGCTCGATCAATTGAGCCAGGAATACATCATCACTGCGCGGGTAAAGGGCGTGGCCGAATGGCGGGTGATCTGGGTCCATGCGTTCGGTGCGATCCGCGTGCCGTTGATCACCGTGATCGGCTTGTCCTACGCGAGCCTGTTGGAGGGCTCTGTGATGATCGAAACGGTGTTTTCCTGGCCCGGGATCGGCAATTACCTGACCACGGCGCTGTTCAATGCCGACATGAACGCGGTGCTTGGCGCGACCCTTGTGATCGGGGCGGTGTTCATCCTCATCAACAAGATCTCCGATGTGCTTTACCGCGTCCTTGACCCGAGGAGCCGCTGACATGACCGGCAGCGTTCGCAGTTGGCTTTTGGATGATAGCCCGACATCTCGCAGGCAGGCGGCGGCGGGGCGAAGTTATCGCGGGTTGGCGGCGTTGATGCGCAACCCTTTGGCGGTGGTGGGGGCGGCGATCATTCTGGCGCTGATCCTGACGGCGGTGTTCGCGGATATCATCGCGCCGGGTGGGCCGGGGGGGCAGTTCCTTGACCGCAGGCTACAGCCTCCGTCGTCGGACTTCTGGTTCGGCACTGACCAATTGGGCCGCGATATCTTTGCGCGCATCGTGCACGGGGCAGAGATCACGTTGCAGATCGTGGCCCTTGTGGCGATCATCTCGGCGCCTCTGGGCCTTTTGATCGGGGCGGTGTCGGGGTATTTCGGGGGATGGATCGACCGCATTTTGATGGGGGTGACGGATGTCTTCCTGTCGATGCCCAAGCTGGTTCTGGCGCTGGCCTTCGCCGCTGCACTCGGGCCCGGTATCGAAAACGCAATCATTGCCATCGCGATCACCACCTGGCCTGCCTATGCCCGCATCGCGCGGGCCGAAACGCTGACGATCCGAAACACCGAATTCATTGCTGCCGCGCGCTGTCTGGGGGCGTCGCACACGCGCATCATCACCCGCCATGTGCTGCCGCTGTGCACCTCGTCGATGATCATCCGCGTGACGCTGGATATGGCCGGTATCATCCTGACGGCGGCGGGCCTTGGATTTCTCGGCCTCGGCGCACAGCCACCGGCGCCGGAATGGGGCGCGATGATTTCGGGCGGGCGCAGCTTCATCTACGATCAATGGTGGGTCTCGACCTTCCCGGGCTTTGCCATCATCTTGGTGTCGCTTGGCTTTTGCTTCCTCGGCGACGGTCTGCGCGACGTTCTGGACCCGAAATCGGAGCGCAAGGGATGAGCCTTTTGCGTGTTCAAAACCTCTCCGTCAGCTTCCCGACACCAAATGGGCGGGTCAATGTGGTGGATGATCTGTCCTTTGATCTCGGGCAGGAGCGGCTGGGGATCGTGGGCGAATCCGGATCGGGCAAGAGCATGACCGGACGCGCGATCTTGCGCCTGATCCGCGCGCCTGGGCGGGTGTCCGGCAGTGTGATCTTTGATGGAACGGAGTTGACCGGCCTGTCTCAACGACAGATGCGGGCGATCCGTGGCGCGAAGATCTCCATGATTATGCAGGATCCGCGCTATTCGTTGAACCCGGTGATGAATGTCGGCGCACAGATCGAAGAAGCGCTGAGCACCCATGAGCGCCTGCCACGCAGGGCCATGAAACAACGCGTTCGCGATATGTTGGAAGCGGTGCGCATCAACGATCCCGACCGCGTGGCGGGCATGTATGCGCATGAATTGTCCGGCGGTATGGGACAGCGTGTGATGATTGCCATGATGCTGATCCCGCGGCCCCGGCTTTTGATCGCCGACGAACCCACCAGCGCGCTTGACGTCAGCGTGCAGGGCGATGTCCTGCGCCTTATCGACGATCTGGTGCGTGACAATGGCATGGGCCTGATCCTGATCAGCCATGATCTGTCACTGGTGGCGCGTTATTGCGACCGGATCCTTGTGATGAACGCGGGCCGCGTCGTGGAAAGCTGCGCGGCAAGCGCGTTGGAGCATGCTAGCCATCCCTATACCCGGGGCCTTCTGGCCGCCGTGCCGCAGATGCATGAAACCCGCGCGGAATTGCCCGTGATGGACCGCAGCCAATGGGCCGGCACATGAATGCGATCGCGCTCAAGGATGTCGATATCGGCTATGACGGCACGCGCGTCGTCGACGGGGTGACGTTCACCGTGTCCAAGGGCGAAAGCTTTGCTTTGGTTGGGGAATCCGGGTCGGGCAAATCCACCGTTCTCAAGGCGATCTGCGGCCTTGCGCCGGAATGGACCGGTGACATCGAACTTTTGGGGCAGCCGGGCAGCCATACGCCGAACCAATCGCTCGCGCGCCGGTGTCAGATGGTGTTTCAAGATCCCTACGGCTCGCTTCACCCGCGCAAAACCGTCGATGCGGTCCTGTCCGAACCGCTTGCGATCCACGGCCTGAGCGATCGGGACGCGCGCGTTGAAAAAGTCCTGCGCGATGTGGGCCTCGATCGGCGGTTCCGCTTTCGCTATCCGCATCAGATGTCGGGCGGACAGCGACAACGCGTGGCCATAGCGCGCGCGCTGATCCTCGGGCCCGAGGTCATGTTGCTGGATGAGCCGACCTCGGCGCTGGACGTCTCGGTGCAGGCCGAAATCCTCAACCTGCTCAAACGGTTGCGGCGCGAACGGGGGCTGACGTATCTGATGGTGACGCATAACCTGCCGGTTGTCAGTTTCCTGTGCGAACGCATGGCGGTGATGAACAAGGGACGTATCGTGGAGATTGCTCCGGCCCGGACCCTGCATGACGGGGCGTTCAAGGACCCCTATGCGCAAGCGCTTTACGCCGCGAGCCGCAGCGTGGGCCGCACGAGAGACGCATGAGGGACGAATGAGAAACGCATGACCACGACAATCCACACCCGGTTCGCCGAGGAGCTTTCCGCCGCGCAAACGCCGCAGGCCGCGTATGAGGCGCTTTTTCGGTTCAGTGACGCGTTGATGCCGGTGCGGCTCTGGACCGTCATGGACGTCGACCGCACCGCGTGTCTGGCCCGCCGCGCGTTTACCAACATGCCCGAGGCCTATCCCGTATCCGGGACCAAGCCGATCCCGCAAAACGATTGGGCAGCGCAGGTGTTGGAGCAACGGAAATACTTTGTCGCCAATACGTTGGAGGGCATAGCTAAAGTATTTCCCGACCACGCCCTTATCGGCGAACTTGGATGCGGATCGGTGATGAACCTGCCGATTGTGCAGGCCGACGAAGTGATCGGATCGGTGAACCTTCTCGATGCCGCGCATCATTTCACGGCGGACCGTATCAGGGCGGTCGAAACATTTTTGACTGACCCGGCCCGGGACGCGATGATGAGAGCGCGCACCTTGGACGACGGGTAATCCAACGCATCGCAAGCGCACCTTCAGAAAGGAAAAGATCGTGTTCGACGTTGTCCCGGAGCGGTTTCTTGTAGACCTCCATGCCTTGCGGCAGTTCGGAAAAGACGGCCCAGGGGTGCGGCGCAGGGCCTTCACCGAGCCTGACATCGCTGCACGGGCCTGGTTGGCCGAGCGGATGTCGCAGGCCGGTTTGCAGCCGCAGTTCGATCCGGTCGGCAATCTTTTCGGGCTGGCACCGGGACAATCGCTTCTGCTTGGGTCGCATTCCGATACGCAGCCGGAAGGCGGGTGGCTTGATGGTGCCCTTGGTGTGATCGCCGCGCTAGAGATCGCGCGCGCCAGTGCCGCCGCCGGTGGTCCGCCCGTCTCGGTCGTGAGTTTTCAAGATGAAGAAGGGCGCTTTGGAGCGTTGACCGGCAGTTCCGTCTGGTCTGGCAAGCTAAGCCTGCAGGACGCTGACGCCTTGGCGGCCACCGATGGCACGACATTTTCCGATGCGCGGGGAAGTCTTTTTGCCAAGTTGGGGGACGGCGTTGGTGATTTCGTCGATCCGGGCCGCTTCACTGGATTTCTGGAGATGCATATCGAACAAGGCCCGGTTTTGGATCAGGCGGGTGAAGCGATCGGTGTCGTCACCGGGATCGTCGGCCTGCGGCAATTGCAGGTCACGGTGAGTGGCCAGCAAAACCACGCCGGAACCACGCCGATGGCTCTGCGGCGGGATGCCTTCACCGCCGTCACACAGATCGCCACCTTGCTCGAAGAGCGCTTCGCCAACGTTGTGACGCCGCAATCGGTCTGGACCATCGGACACCTCCGGCTGGAGCCCAACGCATCGTCGATCGTGCCGGGGCGGGCGGTGTTCACGCTGCAATGGCGGGACGCGGATGCGGAGCGTTTGGCGCGCATGGAGCGGGTGATCCTCGACACGTTGGACGACGTGCGCAACCGCACCGGATGCGACATCGCGGCCGACAGGTTGCGGCAGGACCTGTCGCCGATGCCGATGGACGAGGCCATGCAATCGGCCTTGTCGCAAGCGGCCGAGGCCATCGCGCCGGGTCGCTGGCGCGCCATGCCATCGGGCGCGCTGCACGATGCGTCAAATGTGGCGGAATTGATGCCGGTGGGCATGCTTTTTGTGCCGTCGATCAACGGGATATCACATGCATTTGAGGAAGATACGGCCGAAACTGACCTTGTGACCGGGCTGCATGTTCTTGCGGAAACCGTGCGGCGGATATAGCGGGCAGGGCTGCTTTTGCGCGCTCGGTATATGCAGCGTCGTCCCAAGTATCGCGTGAATTCAAACTGCCAGGCGCGACACGGCAGATGCCCAAAGTTGGTTCAAATAAGCAACACCTGCATACCAGCTATGTAGAGGTGTTGTGCTTGAGGTTGATAGATTGCACAACTTGTTGAACACCAGATGAAAGCGACGCGGCGGAAAGACGTCGGCTCGTGAACGAAAAATAACATATTGTTGCGCCGGATATGGGCGCATCTGGGGGTTATCGATGGTGTTGTTTGGAACTCGGCGTTCGTGTCGTGCCTCGGCTTTGTCTGTTATCGCGATCTCTTTGCGCCTCCTCGTGGTGGCGCTTTTCCTTTCGGCTTTGCCGGGCGGACAAGGGGCGGCGCAGGCGCAGACCGTTGACTGGCTTTTGAACTACGAAGACGCAAATGACCCGGTCGCCGCCGGTGCGACGGTCGATTATCCCGCCACGGTTACAAACAACGGCACCGCTGCCCCGGCGACGTTTATCGAGCTTACGGTTCCAAACCTGACGACCATGACCGGGTTTCTGACGCCCGGGGCCGGTCTTGCGATTGACAATTGTCGTGTGGTTGCCGCCGGTGCGACTGCGCCCTTTGCGGGTGGCACGGCGCTGCCTGCGGTTACGGGCGAGCGGGTCATTTGTGATATCCCGCCGCTCGACTTCCTGGAGACCGCCGAGTTTACGCCGCAGTTCCTGACCTCGGCCCCCGCTACGCCGCCGCAAAGCTATCAGCTCACGATGACGGTGCTGGATGAAGCGGGTGTGGATCTCAGCCAGACGAACAACTCGCTGACGGAAACGACCACCGTGCGCGCGGGTGCCGACCTGGGCATCATATTGGACCTTCCGGCCACGGCTGCGTCCGGATCGAGGGTGCCGTTCACGATTGATGTCGAGAATTTCGGGCCGAATGATTCCGACGGCTACAGCTTTACCTTCTCCGTCCCGCCCGGTCTTGTGGACGTGACCTTGCCCGCCGGGTGTACGCAGGCCGGTTCCACCGTCACCTGCACAATCGGTGCGACACTTGCGGCATCGGCGAGCACCACGTTTACCTTCGACGCTCTGGTCGTTGCCGCTGGCGGATCGGACGTTTCGGTTTCGGCCAACGTTGTCGGAACCACGCCGGACGATCCGGTCGGCTCGAACAACAGCACCAGCGATCAGATGCTCATCACCGGCGGTACGGATGTTTCGGTCACGATTTCTCGTGATACCGGCGCCGAAGTTCTGTCAAACACGCCCGTGGAATTCACTCTGTCGCCAGAGTATAGCGGCGACGCGCCCGAGACGGTGACGATCACCCATACGATCCCGCCGGAATTCACCTTTGTTCCGGGCGACATCGTGGCGCCCGGCTGGACCGTGGGTGTCGCTGGCAATGATCTGACGTTCACGCGCACGCTTGGCGCGGGTGCAACGGCGGGCGAGGGCATCAGCCTTGGCGATATCATCATACCCACCACGGCGGTTACGCCCGCTGATGACGTGGTCAGCACGGTCAACATCACCTCTACCGGACCGGTCGACCAAAACCCCGGCAACAACACCGATAGTATCGAGACGACTATCCTGCAGCCCGAGGTGGATCTGGTGGCGGACAAATCCGGGCCCGATCCGGCGCTTGGCGTGGTCGGCCTCGATTACGACTTTACCTTGAGTGCGTCCAACCAGGGCAACACCGCCTTTGACGGCACGCTGGTTGTGCGTGACGTGATCCCGGACACATTGGCGTTCTCTGCGGCAAGCGGGCCGGGATGGGTCTGTGTGCTGCTTCCCGGCGCGCCGCCAGCGGGCGCCTCGGGCGTTGTCGAATGTACCCGTGATTACACGCCAGGTGCGCCCCTTGAGGCGGGCGAAACCGCGCCACCGATCACCGTCACTTTGACGGCAACAGCCGAAGGCGTGCGTGACAACCGGATGGAAATCACCACGATCAACCCGAACCTGCCGGATGCAAACCCGGCCAACAACATTGACGATTTCGAGTTCGGAACGGCTGTGGGCGGCAACTCCGCCGACATCAGTGTCGCCAAGGGCGTTGCTCTTGATCCGCTGGATGCGGGCGAGTTGCAGACCTACACGCTGGAGCTGATCAACAACGACGCCACGCAAACGGCGCTCGATGTCACGCTGACCGACGCGTTCAGCAGCCTCATCAACAACTCGGCGACTGCGGCGGTGCCCGGCTTCGAGGGCTTCACGATTGACGACCCCTCCGGGATTGCGACCAACCTGACCTGTTCCTCTGCGTCTTCCGGCGGCCGGGGCCGGGTTCTGACATGTGAAGCGGATGCGCTTGCACCATGTACCGCAGGTGGCGATTGTCCGGTCATCACGGTGCAGGTGCGTCACGGCACCAACGCGACGACCATCGGCAACACGGCCGATATCATCTCGGCCCTGACGCCGGACCCCGATCTGGGCAACAACGAAAGCAGCACCTCGTTCACCCAGAACCGTCTTGCCGAAATCACCGTGGACAAAACGGTCAGCGCGCCGACCATCGAAGCGGGCCAGAACGTTATCTTCGTTGTCACCGGCCAGGTCGAGAATACCGGTCAGTCGAACGCCAATGATTTCACGATCACCGACACGCTGCCCGCGGGAATGCGCTTCATCTCGGCGGTGTCGCCGCAGGGTGCATGTGCCAACGTGCCCGCGGAAGGCGATATCATTGTCGCTGGCGTCAACGATGAGTTGGTGTGCACTTATGGCTCGGTCTCCAACGGGCAACAGCGTTCGTTGACGGTCACGATGCAGCCCACGAACGACCAGATCGGCCAGACGCTCACCAACAGTGCCGAGGTTTCGACCACTACGACCGAAGAAGGCACATTGCCCAACACGGCCACGGCCGAGACCGTCGTGACCAACCCGATCACCGACATCCAGATCAACAAGGATGACTCGGTTGATCCCCTGCCGATCGGCAGCAACACGGTCTACCAGATTGAGGTCACAAATGGTGGCCCGTCGACATCGGAAGATATCGTGGTCACCGACACCTTGCCCCAGGCCGGGTTGCGGTTCGTCGGTGCGACAATCGCGGCCCCCGGCGTCTGTGATGTCACCGGTGTCGATGCAGATGGGATCGGCGGCGAAGTGGTCTGTACCTGGCCGGTTTTGCTTGAGGACGAAAGCTTCGAGATTTTCGTCGAGATGGAAGGGATCGCAGCCGGCGACTTCCCCAACAGTGTCGAAGTCTCTTCGTTCGAGATCCTGAACAATTTCGATGCCGACACGCTCAACAACACCAACACCGAAAACACGACCGTTCGCGCGGATCTGGGCACATCGTCCATCGCGGGCACGTTCTTCCGGGATTTCGACAATGAGGGCACCCAAAACCTGGCCGCCGATACCGGGATCGAGGGGACTACAATCACACTGAACGGTGTTGGCCCCGGTGGCCTCACGCTGACCCGCACGGTCGATACGGACGCGTCCGGCGATTTCCTGTTCGAGGATCTGCCGGGTGACGGCTGGACCTATACCGTCACACGCGGCGACCCGAGCGATCCGTTGTTCACCGATGGGATCGACACGCCGGGATCGGAGGGGGGCACCGCGGTTGCGCCCGATGCGATCGAGGGCATTCAGGTGCCCAACGGTGTCGATGCTACGGATTATGACTTTGCAATCACACCGTCGCCGACCATTGGTCTGTCCAAGGATCTTGGGGCATTCACGGTGGCGGGGGATTCCTCCTACACGGCGACGTTCAATCTTGAGGTCGAAAACCTCAGCTCCGAGCCGTTGTTGAACATCGCCGTCACCGATCCGCTGACGGGTGCGGCACCGCTGTTCGGCACTCTTGCCACGCCTGCAGTACCCGCAACAGACGTGCTTGCGCCGGGCACCTATGCCATCGTCAGCACGGGGGCGGGGTCGTGCGGCGGCTTCAACACCGGGTTCAACGGCGACGGTGATCAGACCATCGCATCGGGCTTCAGCCTTCCGGTCGGGGGCACATGTACCATCAGCTTCACGATCCGTGTGCAGCCGACCGATCCCGCGCCGACACCGCAGGCCTCCGGCGCGCAGTACCTCAACCAGGCCACCGTCAATGGCGAAGGCGAGTTGACGGGTCTGCCCGTCACCGACCTCAGCGACGACGGCACGGTCATTGACGGTGATGACAATCGTCTGGCCAATGAGACCGGCGAAAACGACCCGACGCCGATCACTCTTGATCCGCAACCGTCCATCGAACTTCTGAAAGAGGCCGACACCAGCGCGCTGTCCACACCACCGGCGATTGGCGATATCATCACCTATAACTTTACGGTGCGGAACACCGGTAACGTGCCCTTGACGGACGTAACCGTGACCGATCCCCTGCCGGGTCTGGTCTTCAGCGGTGCGCCGATCCCGACGCTGGCGATTGGTGGCGAGGATACGGACACCTTCGTGGGCACCTACGCTCTGACCGCGGACGACTTGACCAACGGAGCGGTCGTGAACACGGCCAGCGTCACCGGTGATCCGCCCGCCGGGCCGCCTGTGACCGATGACGATACCGAAACGGTGCCTCTTGGCGCGGAACCGGGCATCACGCTTGACAAGATCATCACCGATCAAAGCGATCTTGAAGATGGCGCGCAGGTTGGCGACCAGATCTTCTATGCCTTCACGATCACCAACACCGGCAACGTGCCGCTGCGGGATGTAACCGTGACCGACCCACTGCCCGGTATTGTTCTGAGTGGTGCGCCCATCGCGTTGATGAACCCGGCCTCTGCGGGGGATGGGACGGATGTCGACACGACCACCTACACGGCCGTTTACACGCTTGATGCGGCAGATGTGGCCGCGGGTGGACGGATCGAAAACACCGCAACGGTGACGGGCACCTTCGGGCCGCTCGCCACGCCACTGACCGTGGATGACGACGATACGGTCGTGGCCTCGCCGCCAAGCCCGGCCGATGGCCTGACGCTGACCAAGGTGACGCCAGATGACGTGATCCAACGCGGCACCATTGCGCCCTACATCATCCGTTTGCGCAATGATCTGGCGTTCACGGTGACCGATATCGACCTTGTCGATACCTTGCCCGAGGGCCTGATCTTTGTGCCGGGTTCGGCGCAATTGGACGGCGTGGCGTTTCCTGTGACGGTGTCGGGACAGACGATCACCTTCGAGGACATCTCGATTGATCCGGGCGTTGAGCTTGTGTTCACGATCAACGCACGGGTGCTCAATTCGGCCAATCCGGGGGTCTATGTGAACTCGGTTGCGGCCTTCGACCCGCTGTTCGGTCTGGTCGCGGGGCCCGCCACGGCATCGGTGCGTATCCTGCCCGAAGCGGTGTTCGATTGCTCGGATGTGATCGGGCGGGTCTTCGATGACCTTGATGCCGACGGCTTCCAGGATGCCTATGATCCCACCGCCATCTCGGCGGCTGTGGTCGACCCCGACGTCAAGATCGAAGAGGTCGCCTCGGAACTCAGCGATGAGGTCGGCCTGTCCGGTGTCCGTCTGGTGACGCTTGACGGTCTGGTGATCACCACCGATGCCAATGGCCTCTTCTCGGTTCCCTGCGCGGCCTTGCCTGCGGATATTGGATCCAACTTCCTGTTGAGCCTGGACGAGCGGACCTTGCCCCTGGGCTACGAAATGACCACGCAAAACCCGCGTGTCGTGCGTTTGACGCCCGGTGTCCTGAACGAGATGAACTTCGGTGCCCGCCTGGCGCAGCGGATGCGCGTGGACCTGAGCGCGCAGGCGTTCGCCCATGGTCTGGTCGTGTCGCCCGAGATGCAGCAGGGGATCGCCGCAATGGTCGCGCGGCTGGTCGAAAGCCCAAGCACGGTCGAGCTGGTCTTCCACGTCCCTGCGCAGGCAGGGTCCGACGCGGTGGCGACGGGACGCGACGCAATGGCGATCGTGGCCGCAGAGATTGACCGACAATGGTCCGGTGCAGGGTCAGGACGACTTAGGATCGAACAGACCATCGCACGAGGGGGGAACTAAGTTATGTCCATCAATAAGCTGATGCTCTCCACGGCCATGGCCTCTGCACTTACCTTGCTGGCGGCAGCGCCGGTGATGACCCAGGGGTTCAATGAGACCGGGTTCTCGATCTCCATCGGTGACGATGTGGTGGCCGGGGCGGTGCCGCCCTATCGCCCGGGTCAGGCGCCGGCGGACCGCGAATTGCGGCTGCTGGATTTCACGGTGCAGTTCGATACCCTGGATCGGACCCGCGTGCTCAACGTGCTGACCGAAGATCAGCGGGCGGGCTACCGTGCGGGCGAGCCGGTGACGTTCCAGGCGGCGACCAACTACCCCGCCTACATCTCGCGCGCCGAGGTGCAGATCTTTGATCGCAGCCGTCCGAACCGCCCGGTCATAGCGACCGTCCCGATCCAGCCCAACGGCACGGCCGATTGGGTCATGCCCGCCGACGGGCCGGACGAATTGGGATATGTCCTGCGGGTTTATGATGCCAATGGCCGGTTCGATGAAACGATCCCCGCAGCACTGGCGCGGATCGACGGATTGAGCGGCCGCCCGGACGCCGGTGTTGTTCCGGACCTTTCGGAAGATCGCACAGCGCGACGCAATATCATCGTGCGGGGCGGTGCCGTGACCCTGCGCGCGCAGAATGCCGTTCCGGGCGATACGATCCGGGTCATGGGCGACGAGGTCACTGTCGACGCCCAGGGTGCGGTCGAAATCAACCGCATCCTGCCCGCAGGCGACAATGTGATCGAGATCGATGCCTATGGGCGTCGCATCCTGCGCGACGTCTATGTGCCGCAAAGCGATTGGTTCCGCACCGGGATCATCGATATCACTGCGGGCTATCGGACCGGCGGGGCGCTGGACGAAGACGACAGCTACATTGATGGCCGCGCCGCGTTCTACGTCAACGGCTACAACGCGCGTGGCTGGAACGTGACTGCTTCGGCCGACACGACCTATGGCCCGCTGGAAGATCTGTTCTCGCGTCTCGATGATCGCGATCCGCTGCGTGTACTTGATACGCTGCGTGCCGATGGGTGGGATCTTTACCCGACCTACGGAGATGACAGCACATGGTTCGACTCGACGCCGACCTCTGGCAACGTGTTTTTGCGGGTCGAGACGGACACAACCACCTTTGGTTGGGGCGATTTCACCTCAACGATTGACGGGCCCGGCTTGATCCGGTCGTCGCGTGACCTTTACGGGGCGTCCGTCGCCTATCAAAGCCTTGCCATCACCGATGACGGCGACGCACGCGTCAGTGCCTATGGCTATGCCGCCGTGGCCGATACCCTGCCGCAGCGCGACATCCTGCGTGGGACGGGCGGCTCGCTCTACTTCCTGTCGCGGCGTGATCTGGTTGGCGGAAGCACCAACGTCAGGGTCGAGGAAACCGACGCCGTCACCGGTTTTGTGACCGGCACGCGCACCTTGGTCGAAGGACAGGATTACGTCGTCGATCACCTCCAGGGTGTCATCATCCTGACCCGTCCGCTGGCCAGCGGAGGTGACGATGGATCCATCATCAGCGGCGCCGCTGACGAGACGATTTTCAACCTTGTGGTGCAATACGAATTCGTGCCGACCAATGATTTCGACGGGGCCTCCGTCGGGGGCCGGGCCGAGGCATGGGTCACCGACAACGTGCGCCTTGGCGCGACGATGATGTCCGATGAAACCGGCAATGGCCGCCAGAATGTGGGCGCCGTGGATGCGCGCGTTGAGTTCGGCACGTCGGGCTTTGTGGAGGTCGAGGTCGCAGGGTCCGATGGCCCCGGTTTCGGCCGCGCCACTTCGACCGACGGTGGCCTGAGCATCGTGGAAGAGGCGGCGACGCTTGCCGATCAATCCATGGCCTACGAATTGCGTGCGGGGCTGCGGTTCTCGGACCTTGGCCTGGCCGTTGATGGCGGCCTGACGGCCTACGCGCAGATCCGTGAAGAGGGCTTCGAGACACTGACCGAAGACACGCCCTTCGATCAGGAACTCTACGGTGTGGAGCTCGATATCGCGTTGAGCGACGCATTGAGCCTGGGTGGTTTTGCGGAATACTTCAGCCGCGACAATGGCGAAGAGCGCGTCGAGGGCGAGATCAGCCTGACCCATGCGTTCAACGAGCGTTGGTCCCTTACGACGGCGATCGCCTACGAGGACATCACCACACCGGGTGATCCCGACGAGACCGGCAGCCGGACCGATCTGGCCGCGCGTGTGACCTATTCCCCGTCCAGTGACCTGAGCGTCTATGGCTTTGTGCAGGCGACGGTCGATGTGACAGGCGGGCTTTCGGACAACAACCGCGCCGGTGTTGGCGGGTCCGCGCGCGTCGGGGATCGTTTGACCCTGTCGGGCGAGGTTTCGGGCGGTGATGGCGGGGTTGCGGGCGAGGCGCGCGCAAGCTGGAACCCATCCGCTGACAATGAGCTTTATATCGGCTACACCCTTGATCCCACGCGCGGATCAAGTGGCGATCCGTTTGATGACCGCGGGCGTCTTGTGACCGGCGCGGCGTATAATTATTCCGATCATCTGCGGGTGTTTACCGAATATGTCTACGACCGTCCGGGCGATGGCCCGACCCTGACGCAGGTCTATGGCCTGACGTATACGCCGTCCTCGACATGGGCGTTCTCGGCCGGATTGGAAGCGGCGGATATTCAGGATGAAACCAGCGGCGATTTTGACCGCTTCGGCTTTTCGCTTGGGGCTGCCTGGACGCCGGATGAAGATCGCGCGGGGCAGGTGCGTCTGGAATATCGCATCGAAGAGGGCGAAGGCGTCACGCGGGATCGCGAGACCTGGGCCGTGACCGGATCCTACCGGCAGCAGCTTACCGACGAGTGGCGTCTTCTGACGCAGATCGACACGATCTTCTCCGATGCCGAAGAGGGGCCGTTGGCAGATGCCGAATACCTCTTTGCCAGCGCGGGCATCGCCTATCGCCCGATCTCGAATGAGCGTCTGAACCTTCTGGCGCGCCTCATTCACCTGGAAGATACCTCGGCGCAGGATCAACGCGATGATACCGGAAGCACCGATGGCCCGCAGCAACGCTCGACCGTTTTTTCGGTCGGTGCGAATTACGACCTGAACGAGCGGCTCACCGTAACGGGTTATCTTGGCCACCGGTCGTCGGAAATCGCCGATCGTGGCACCGATGATTTCTTCTCGGACACCGCAACCCTGAGCGTTGTTCGGTTCGACTACGAAATCCTGCATCAATGGGACGTTCTGGCAGAAGGACGGCTGCTTTACACGCAAGAGACCGACCTGTCGGAAACCGGTGCCCTTATCGGGCTCTACCGTCACATCAACGATACCGTGTCGCTTGGCGGCGGGTATGAGTGGGGGTCTGTGTCGGACGACGCGACAGTCATCGACTATGATGCGCAGGGTGTTTTTGTGAACCTGATTGCGCGGTTCTAGGCCGGTCTCAATGCCCTGATCAGCGACTATAAAGGCGGGTGAGGCTATTGCCTTGCCCGTTTTTTGTTGGGTTTGATCATGTGGCGCCCCGTGGCGGATCGCGCGGGGCAGGGCGCCAAGCCCCGTTTACCTTGCGCCTCAACTTGTATACTAGTCGGCGTCAACGGGTGGCAAATCTCCCATCCTACCGCGCATTAACCG
>CAZPJO010000007.1:0-27951 GCA_964586895.1 uncultured Roseicyclus sp. | reverse complement strand
CCACAGCATCGCCGTTACCAAGCGGTTCAGAGACAAAAATCTCCTTGTATCCTTTGCCGGCGCGGGTGGGATTTGACCGATAAGACCGCGCCGGGGACGTCAGCGACGTGGCGGAATAGACCCCATACTGCCCATCCGGATGCAGAATCGCCGACTTTTTCGAATCGGTCAATTTTGTTTCGAATCAGCCTCTTACGAATTTATCGGCACAATATCTTGTGGATGGGGGCAAAGCTGCGCCGGTGATGTTGGGTGACCCCTAGATCGTGTAGACCGGCCGCGTGTTTCGCGGTCCCGTAGCCCATGTTCGTCTCCCAACCGTAACCGGGATGCATCACCGCAAGCTCCTTCATCAGGGCGTCGCGC
The DNA here is from genome assembly GCA_964586895.1 of uncultured Roseicyclus sp. GTDB lineage: Bacteria > Pseudomonadota > Alphaproteobacteria > Rhodobacterales > Rhodobacteraceae > Gymnodinialimonas. Next base: position 27,585 of record CAZPJO010000007.1, on the reverse strand, counting down.
CGCACTTTCGCCACAATCGAGGCCGCCGCGATGGAAACCGAGCGTCCGTCCCCCTTGACCACGCATGTCGCGGGACAAGGCAGACCCGGAGGGATGGCGTTCCCGTCGATCAGCGCGTGGGTCGGTGGCGTCGGCAATCCGTCAATGGCGCGCCGCATCGCCAGGAATGTCGCCTGCCGGATATTGAGCGCGTCGATCTCTTCCACGCTGGCCCATCCAAGCGAGGCTTCTGCAAAGGCCTCGATCTCAAGCGCCAGCGCATTGCGTCGCGCTTCGGTCAGTTTCTTGGAATCGTTCAAACCCTCGGGGATACGTCCGGGGTCAAGCACCACCGCGCAGGCCGCGACCGGCCCGGCCCATGGGCCACGCCCCACTTCGTCGATCCCTGCGACCCTGCCGCCGATCTCGGTTTCCATCAAAAAATCCGGTCCCATGTTTATGCTCTGCGCCAAAGCAAAGGGCGACGCAACCGCATGGTCACGCCGCCCCTCTGCTCGGTCGGTCTTTGCCGCGCAGTTTGGTCCGGCGGACACGGGGCGCCGCCGGACTGCGCCTCGGGATCAGGGTTTAACCACGGGTCCAGCCGTTATTGCGCAAGCAGCGGCCCCCGTAGATCGTGCGTTGCCCGCGGTCCGTCCAGACGTTGCGCAAGCAATTGGACGGTAGCAAACGCGGGGCACTGGCATGGTTCTGCATGCAGCGGTAGCGATAGCCGCGGAAGTGGCCATTGCCGTCGCGCCCCTCGATGAAGCAGCGCGACGGGGCAACGCGGCGGTTGGTGTGCTGCGGGCGCGGGCTCTGCGTGATGCTCAGGTTGCCGCGCGCGCCATCATTGCGGTTCGACTGGCTCAAACCATAAAGCAGCAGCAGACCACCAAAGATCGCAGCCGCCTCTGCGCCCTGGTTTCGGTGATTGTTGGCGGAGGCGGGGGTTGCGGAAGCGGTGATACCGGTCGCGGCCAGAGTGATGGCCAGAACGCCGGCAGTAAAGGTCTTGGAGAGATTGCGAAACATGTCGGGGTCCCTTTGTTTCGGGTTTCTGTAAAGGTTCAGTCTTGGGTAAAGCGCACTCATTCGGCGCCTGTGCCCCATCCCTCGCCCTTCCATGCTTCGCCATGCAATTACGCCGCCGCGCTATTGGATGCCTGCGCGCCTGCTATTGGATAACAGGCCCATTGAAGGCCACTCGTCATTGAATGACAGGCCCAACTCCTCGCATTGTCGTGATTGAAGCTGCCTCCTTTCAGCAAACAAACGAGCCTCCACGATGACCCTGTTCTTCAAACCTCTCCTCGCCGCCGCCGCCCTTGCGGTCTTGACGGGCCCGCTGCATGCCGCGTGTTACGCGGACTATCGCGCAAGGATGGATAACCCCTTGCGTCTGCACTACGGTGTGATCGAAGTGCCTGAAAACGCATGTTCGGTTGGCGCCGCCGCTTCCGTCGTCGCCAGCCGCCTTGCGTCGCAAGGTTGGACGTTGGTGAATGTGAGTTCGGTCTTTGACGAGTCCGGCCTTGCATCGAGGAGAGCGGATGCCGGAGAATTCTACCTCCGTTTCTGACCCGAAGATCTCGGTCGCGGATACACGCGTTGCCTCCACTCGCGTGGTGCAGCTTGGAATTCTGGCGGTGGTCACGGTCCTCGTGGTCTCCGCCATTCTCTTGTTCATGAACCTGCCAGACGCCGACGCTTTCAACGACGCCGTCGTGACGGTGTTCGAGGTCAACGATGTCCGCGACCCCGACGCCATCAGCGTGCTTGAGGTTCTCGCTCAGACCGGCACGACCTTTTCCAAGGTTCTGGCGAGCTACCGTGCCGTAATCTTTGTTCTGCTGATCTTTGCCACCGCGATGCTGGTGGCCTGCCTTGTGTTCCTGATTACGATCATCACCCTCAACCGCCGCATCGGCGAGATCGAGCGTCAGGGGATTCAGGTTTCATCCCTGATCCTGTCGCGCGAGGAACGTGTCGTTCTGATCAACAACCTTGAATTCAAACTGACCGACGCCGCGATGGAAACGCTCTCGGTTCTTGCCGAGGCCCGGCTTGATGACGACGTTCTGTCCGGTGCCCAGATCGAGGCGATGGTGTCCGGCAAGCGCGAAACCGACGTCGATGAAGCCGCCGGTGCCACCCGTATCAAACGCCTGCGCGATACGCTCGGCAATCAGATGGTGTCCGAGCTTCTGGTCAAGAATATCGCGCGGCGCGGCTATATCCTCGCCATCGACAAAGACGTCATCAAGATGGTCTGACCCATGGCCCGCGCGCCCTATCCCGGTCTTGCGCCCGACCTTTGGGATCTGGTCGCCGATATGGCGGCCGACACCGACCCCGTTCCTGAACATGCACGTCCGATCAACATCCTGCGCGCGGCCACGGCCCGAATGGAGGCCACGCTGGGGCCGCTACCGGATGCTGTGCAAACCCACGATTGGTCGATCCGCTGCAATGGCCGGGACGTCCGCCTGCGCCGGTACACGGGCCCCGATCCACGCGCGCAAACCCTGCTTTATTTCCATGGTGGCGGTTGGATGCTGGGGTCCGTCGAGGGGCATGATCATGTCTGCGCCGATCTGGCCCTTGAAACCCGGGTACAGGTAGTCAGCCTCGATTACGCGCTGGCGCCCGAACACCCCTATCCGATCGCCCTTGATGAAGGGCTTGCGGCAATCGCACATCTGCGCGACGCCCTTCCGGCGGATGGGCTCTGGCTTGGCGGGGACAGCGCGGGCGCGAACCTTGCCCTTGGATGCGCGCTCCGGCTCCGCGATATGGGCATGCCGATGCCCGCCGGGCTGTTCCTGGTTTATCCGGCCACCGATCCGCCTTGCACCGCGCCGTCGCACACACGTCATGGCAACGCGCCGTACCTGTCCCATGACATGATGCGCCGCTGCTGGTCGGAATATCTGGGCGATACATCCCGGGCGCCTTACGCGGCCCCGGCGGTCGCGGACCTTCCGGGACTTCCGCAAGCGGTCATCCTAACCGCCGAGCTGGACCCGCTGGTCGACGAAGGCGATGCGTTCGCAAGGTCTCTCTCTCAACATTCGGCCGTTTGGCACGAACAAGCCAAGGGCCTGATCCATGGCTTTCTGCGGTTTCGCGGAACCTCTCAAAGCTCAGATGCCGCCTTTCGTCGCGCGGCGCGCGCCCTTGCCGCCCGCCTTCGCTGAGGGACAACGCGGCAACGTATCCGCAAATGCGCTCTGTCTTTGTTCTGAAAATATGCCGGGGGGATTGGGTGGCTGACCCCCCAACGGGGTCAGCAGTAAGGCGCGCCGCGTCCCTGACCCGCGACATCGGTAATTGCGCCCGTATCGGCATCCGTCGCGCCGGTCGCCGTTCCGCCGGACCCGCGCGGACAAGACCCCGCATCGTTCCAGACGCCATTATCGACATCTGCCGCAGCCGCCGCCGTCGGGATTGTCGCAACCGCACCCGCCGCCCCACCAGCCGCCATCAGGCCAAGAAACCCCCGGCGCCCCTTCGGATGCTCGGTCGAAATGTCGGCGTCGGTCAGGGTCTTGTGTTTCTTCGCGCTGGACATCGGCCAAGGCTCCATCAGGCAATCAAACATTGCGCGCCGACATTGGCCGAGCGGCTTGCATCCGTCAACAAACATAGCCCCCGTCCACGCCGAGACGTTGAACCCACGCGGCGGGCGTGGTCTGTGTCATGCTGATCCAAACAGCAGCCAAGCGCGAGCGCCCATGATGAGCGAGCCATTGTCTTTCGATTGGGCCATTGCACCCGAGACGCCCGAACGCTTTTTCGCCGACCACTTCGAAAAGGCGCCCATGCGCGTGGAGCGGGGCGAGCCGGACTATTTCACGGAGCTGCTCAGCTACGCAGAAATTGACCGGGTGATCTCGACCATGGGTCTGGGCCACCCCGAGATCAATGTAACGCGCTCCGATGCCGACATCGCGCCCGCTGATTTCACGACCGACCGTGGGCAGATCGACCCGGTGCGCGTGAACCAGCTTTTCGCCGATGGGGCCACGATCATCCTTGCGGGTCTGCAGGACCGGTTACCGCAACTGGCCCGCTACTGTCGCGCGGTAGAGGCCGTCATGTCAGCCCGCGTGCAGGCCAACATCTACATGACACCGCCGGGCAACATGGGCCTGCATCCGCATTACGACAGCCATGATGTCCTTGTCCTGCAGATCGCGGGATCAAAGGAATGGCGTATATACGGCACGCCGGTTGAATTGCCGCTTCCCGATCAGGGGTTCGAACGCGGGATGGATGTGGGCGAGGAAGTGGATCGCTTCGTGCTCCACCCCGGCGATACGCTTTATGTGCCGCGCGGCCTGGCGCATGTCGCGGTCGCCACCGATGAAACCTCGCTCCATATCACCACGGGGCTAATGGTCCGGACCTGGACCGACGTTCTGATCGAGGCGGTCATCGCCAAGGCGCACCGCGTGCCCGAAATGCGCCGCGCCCTGCCGCCCGGCTTTGCCAATCACGGCGCAGACCTCGGCACGTATGATAGGACCCTGAAACATCTTGTTGGCCAGTTGGAAGACGCGCCGCTCGACAAGCTTCTGCATCGGTTCCGCGAAGATTTCGTGACCGGCCGCGCGCCGCGAATCGAGGGCCAGATGGCGCAGCTTGCCGCGCTCGATACGCTCGGCATGGGCGCGCGTGTCGGGGCGGTGCCGCACCTGATTTTCACGATCCAACCCGACGCGGTGACCGATCAAATCCGCCTGTCCTGTCAAGGCGCCGAAATCGTCATGCCCGCCTTTGCCGCCTCAGCGGTGGAATTCTGTGTCACCACACCGGATTTCATCATCAGCGACATGGCCGGAGATCTGGACGATGCGGGCAAGCTTGTTCTGGCCAAACGTATGATCCGCGAAGGTCTGCTTCGGATTCTGTAACGCAGGCGTGGGATCAAATCCGCCTACCACTGGCCGGGGCACGCACCCGCATGGCATTCGACCACTTCACGAAGCAGTCCGGGATGCGCGTCGGTGAACGTGTTGCCGGGGCAGGCATCCGCATCAAGTACATATGCCCCGTCGGCCACCCGAAAGAAGAACAGCCCATAGTCCACCGCGCTCGCCGACCCGCACCATGCCGCCACACAGGTTACGTTCACGGTCACGGGCAAGACCCGAGAATTGTCAAACCCCGTGCCTGTGAAAAGCTCTCCGTCGAATTGCGCGGGCTGGGTGTAGCCGACCATCTGGTTGATATCGCCACCCTCTGCAACGGCCCCCTCGGGCGGATTGCTAGGCCCCGTCAAACTAAGCGATCCGACACCAATCACGTAATCAGCGGGGCTTTCGGCCGCGAATGCATAGGTCTGGGCAACACTAGGTGCGATGCACGACAACGCATTCACCGGACCGGCGGCAGCAAGGGCAAGCAGGAAGGCAACGGCACGGATCATAGGCTGAATTCCTTTAATACAGCCTTATAGATAGCACGCTTGAACGGAACGATGGCAGTAAGGAGATCCCGCTTGCTCATCCAGCGCCAATCGCTGAACTCTACGTCTTTGTGGTTCAGGTTGATGACACTGTCGGGTGCGTCCAACTGGAAATGCGCCCACATCTGTGTCTGGCCGCGAAACCTGGCCTTCCACCGCAGCGACAGCTCTTCCGGAAAATCATATGCCAGCCAATCGCGTGTCATGGCCACAAACGTCACATGATCGCGGCCGACACCGGTTTCTTCTTCCAGCTCTCGGTAAGCGGCGTCCAATGGGGTCTCCCCCTGATCAATGCCCCCTTGGGGCATCTGCCACGCGGGCGTATCCATGCCAGCCCGTTGGCCCGCAAAAATAAGCCCCTGCGCATTGGTCAAAACGACCCCCGCGCAGGGGCGATAGGGAAGGTCGGACACGCTCAGTTCGGTCCCAACGCGTTCAACCCCGTCAGGATGTCGATGGCATAGGCCAGCTGGTAATCGTCATTGCGCAACGTCGCCGTCGCCTCAGCGGCCTCGCGCTCTTCTTCCAGAAGGTTCAACTCATCCTCGGTCAGCGACGAATTCTCGATCGCCCCACGCAAGCCCGCCTCTGTCCGACCGGGACGATCTTCATCCTCTTCGACCTCGATCGGATCGCGTTGTTCCACGATGATGTCGGGGGCCACACCCAAAGCCTGGATCGAGCGCCCGGACGGTGTGTAATAAAGCGACGTCGTCAACCGCATCGCACCATCACCGGCCAGCGGCATCACCGACTGAACCGACCCTTTGCCAAAGCTCTGCGTGCCGACGACCACCGCGCGGCGGTGATCCTGCAACGCACCGGCCACGATTTCAGAGGCCGAAGCAGAGCCACCGTTGATCAGCACGACCATCGGCAAGCCTTCGATCATATCGCCCGGCGTGGCATTGTAGCGTTCGCCATCCTGCGGCTCGCGTCCACGGGTCGAGACGATTTCACCCTGTTCCAGGAACGCATCGCTGACGCGGATGGCCTGGCTCAGAAGGCCACCGGGATTGTTGCGAAGATCGAGAACGACACCGTTCATGTTCTCCAATCCGCCCACCTCTTCGATCAACTCCGCCAAGCCTTCGCGCAGGTTTGGAAAAGTCTGATCGCTGAAGGTCGACACACGCAAAATGGCGGTGTTTCCTTCCAGACGCGAGCGCACGGCGGTCAACTGGATGCGGTCGCGCGTGATGGTGATATCAAAGGGCTCGTCCGCACCTTCGCGCACCACGGTGATGATGATGTCGCTGCCCACCGGGCCGCGCATCAGGTCCACCGCCTCTTCCAGGGTCAGGCCCAACAACGCCTCGCCATCGACATGGGTGATGAAATCGCCCGCCTCGACGCCCGCTTCCATCGCCGGGGTGTCATCCATCGGCGTGATCACGCGCACAAAGCCATCTTCCTGCGTCACTTCGATGCCAAGCCCGCCGAATTCGCCGCGGGTCTGCACCTGCATATCCTCGAAATCATTGGCCGAGATGTAGCTTGAATGCGGATCAAGCGAGACGAGCATCCCGTTGATCGCCGCTTCGATCAGGTCGGCTTCATCGACCTCTTCCACATAATTCTCGCGGATCCGCTCGAAAATGTCGCCGAACAGATCAAGCTGTTCATAGACGGAACTATTGTTGGTCGCTTCCTGCGCCAAAAGCGGGCCTGCGATTTGCGTGCTGACCAGCACGCCCCCCGCAATACCGCCCACGGCGGCCATCATCAGCTTGTTCATCGCGCGTCGTCCTTCCTCATCATCTGCCGTCACGGGGGCCTAGTTTGCGGCGAACCAATCCAATGGGTCCACCGGGCGCCCGCCCTGTCTCAGTTCCATATAAAGCGTTTCCGTCAGCCCGGCGCCACCGCCTTGCGCTTCGGATACGATCAAATCCGTCTCATCTTCGCCGGTCTGGCCCGGCATCAGGCCCAAGGGTGCACCGTCCGGCACCAATTCGCCAGCGCTGACAAACAGATCACCCGCGCCCGCCATGATCAGTAGATAATCCACATCCGGCTCCAGGATAATGACATTTCCGTAATCCAGTAACGGCCCCGCATATCGCACCGATGCGGGCCACGGAGCGGTCAGCAGGGACCGCGGCTCGACCGCATAAAGCACGCCCGGCCGCGCAATGCCCGCCGCATCCGCTTCATCGAACCGGCGCAGCAATGCACCCGATGTCGGCAAATCGAGCCTGCCGCGAGCGCTTTCGAAATTCGGAAGTGCCTGTGTCGTTTCGGCCGTGGTCTCTTCGAGGATGGTCGCGAAACTGCCAAGGCTGTCGATACTGCCCGCCAATTGCGCCATGGCCGCCCCATCGAGGTCAAAGCGCTCGGGCAGGTCGACCCGGTCGGCAATCGCCTGGCTCAGGGCGGTGCGCGCCTCTTGCACCCCTTGAACCGCGCCCTCCAGTTCGGCAATCGCGCCGTCCTGCAATGCCCGCATCACCGTGAGCTCTTCCAGCTGATCCCTCAACGCAATGGCCTCGCGCGCAGCCGCGGGCGCGACGTCGGCGACGATCATCCCCAATCGCGCGGTGCCCAATGGCCCTTCCGGGTGCAGAAGCGTCGCGGGCTCCGGCGCCTCTTCGATCCGCTGCAAAACGCCCAGAAGCTGCGCCAGACGCGCCCGCTCCGCCTCGAACCTCAACAAGATCGTCTGTTCCCGCAAAGCCGCTTCGCGAATACCGGCCCGCAACGCATGCAACCCTTGCTCATAGGCCCGCACAATTGTGGTCAGCGCCTCCACCCGGTCCCTTGCGGTTTCGGCCTCACGCAGACCCGTTTCGGCGTCCGCCAACATCCGCGTCGCCGCGCGCGCTGTTGCCGCGGGATCGGTCTGCGCCGCACCCGGAACAGCTGCGAGGAGGGCTGTCAGCCCGAGGAGCGCGGCGCGCAGGATCATGCGATCAAGCTCTCCCCGGTCATCTCCGGCGGCTGTTCCAACGCCATCAATTGCAACACCGTAGGCGCCAGGTCGGCCAAACGTCCGTCCCGCAAACCGGCCCCATCCGGCCCGCCGACCATCACCACCGGAACAACGTTCGTCGTATGCGCCGTGTGCGGCCCGCCCGTTTCCGGGTCAACCATCATCTCGCAATTCCCGTGATCCGCGCAGACAATCATCGCGCCGCCGACCTCTTCCAACGCCGAAACCGCTTCGCCAAGCCCCGCATCCACCGCTTCACAGGCCGCAATCGCCGCCTGCAGATCACCGGTATGACCCACCATGTCGGGGTTTGCGTAATTCACGACGATCAAATCATAGCCCGCGCGGATCGCGTCGAGGAATTTCGCCGTCACTTCACCCGCACTCATCTCGGGCTGCATGTCATAGGTGGCGACATTCGGCGATTTCGGCATCGCCCGGTCTTCACCCGTCTCCGGCACCTCGACCCCACCATTCAGGAAGAAGGTCACATGCGGGTATTTCTCGGTTTCCGCCAAACGGAATTGGCGCAATCCGGCCTTCGCAACCCACTCGCCCAAGGTGTTGGAAATCTCCTGCTTCGGGAAAACCGTGGTCATGTAGGCGTCATGCGCCTTCGAGTAATCGACCATCCCCAGCCGACCGGCCAAATCCGGCCGTCCGAACGTGTCAAACGCATCGAAATCCGGATCCGCAATGGCCGCAAGGATTTCGCGGGCCCGGTCGGCGCGATAGTTCAACATGAAGATCCCGTCACCGTCCTTCATACCGGCATAATCCGCGATCACGCTGGGGGGGATAAACTCATCCGTCTTGCCTGCCGCATAAGACGCGCGCACCGCCTCAAGCGGCGTGTCATACGGATCGCCACCGCCAAGCACCATGGCGCTGTAGGCCTTCTGCACCCGGTCCCACCGATTGTCCCGGTCCATGGCGAAATAGCGGCCCAAAACCGTCGCGATCCGCGCACCCTCTGGCAGGCGGGCCATCAAGCCTTCCACAAAGTCTTCGGCTGATTTCGGCGCAACATCGCGCCCATCGGTAATGGCGTGAATGACCACGGGGACTCCGGCGGAGGTGATGACCTCAACCGCGGCCTCAAGGTGGGACATCTGCGAATGCACGCCGCCATCGCTGACCAACCCCATCAGATGCGCGGTGCCGCCATTGGTTTTCAGCGTCTCGATGAAGTCGGTAAGGGCCGGACGCGTGGTAAACGTGCCCTCTGCAATCGCATCGTTGATTTCGACAAGATCCATCTTCACGACCCGGCCAGCGCCGATGTTCGTATGCCCGACCTCGGAATTTCCCATCTGTCCGTCCGGCAGGCCCACATCCTCGCCGTGGGTGAGAAGCGTCGCGTTCGGACAGGTGGCCATCAACCGGTCCATCGTGGGCGTCTTCGCCAGGAACGGCGCATTGTCGGCCTTGGTCTGTCCGATCCCCCAGCCATCCAAAATGCACAAAACCACGGGTTTTGGAGTGTTTACCATGTGCTGCACGCTCTTTCCTACCAATCCGTTTCGATGGCTATCAGCCTTTGAGACAAGAGACAAAGTCTTGCCACATTTCCGCCCGCTTTCCGCCCCGCCGAAAATCTTGATGGAACGACATACCCCTCTGCGCTCTCGAAATTGGATGGAAATCCCATGTGTACGATCTGCACCGCATTTCGCCCCCAGGACAAAGACTGCTCCTATGCAAGGCTGGTGCCGGATGAGATCGCGCAGGGCGTGCCTGCGATGGACTTCACCGCCATCCCCATGGGTGAGACGGGCTACACAACCTTTGCCCCAACGGATGGCTCGGGGGTCGAGCAGGCGAATGTCGACGCCGCCAACGGCGCGACGACAGCCTATTTCATGGGCACCGCAGATACATTCGACGGTGAGATTTCGGTGGCCGGTGACCGCGACTGGGTTGCGATCGATCTGACCGCTGGCGAGATCTACGGGTTTTCCGTCACAGGCCGGACCGGGGATGCGCTCGACGACAGCTTCCTGCGCCTGCGCAACAGCGACGGGACCGTCATCGCCATCAATGACGACGGCGGCACGGGTTTCAACGCGATGCTGAACTTTCAGGCGGTGGAAAGCGGGACCTATTACCTCGACGTCGGCGCGTTCGTCAGCACCAGCAGCAACAGCGAATGGATGACCGGCGGCTATCGCCTGACCACCGAGACCCTGACGCCGACAAAGACACTCGCCACTTTCGATACCCTTGCCGATTATCTGACCGACGGCTTCTGGCAGGACAGGGGGGCCGTCAGGCACAGCTTCGACACCAGCACCAGCAATGTGATCACCGTCGATATCGACGCCCTGGACGCCGCGGGTCAGAAGCTCGCGCTTTGGGCTTTGCAGGCCTATGAACTGGTCATCGACGTGGCATTCGACGTTGTCTCATCCGGCGCCAAGATCACCTTCGACGACGAAGACAGCGGCGCCTTCGCAAGCTACACCTCCGCCTGGAACAACCCCAATGTGACGGCCTCCGCCACCGTGAATGTGCACAAAAGCTGGGTCACATCCGGCTCGGACGATATCAACGATTACGGGTTCCAGACCTATCTTCACGAAATCGGCCACGCCTTGGGCCTCGGACATCAGGGCGATTACAACGGCTCTGCCAACTTCGGGCTGAGCAACACCAGCGGTGCGAACACCAACACGTTCCTCAATGACAGCTGGCTCGGCTCGGTCATGTCGTATTTCAACCAGAACGAAAATCCGTTCACCGGCTCGACCGTTTCGTCGATCCTGACCCCGATGCTTGTCGATATCATCGCGCTCCAGAACCTCTATGGCGCAGCTGACGTCTCTTCCAGCCCCACGTCCGGCGATACGATCTTCGGCGCGGGCCACACATTGGGCGATGCCTATGCCGGGTCCGATCTGAACACCAACGGAAGCTATCTGGCGGCGTTGTTCGACTATCTCGAAACGGGCCTGGATCCCGATGGCCTGTTCGATACGTCGTCCATGGCATTCTCGATCAGCGATGTCGGCGGCACCGACCTGATCGACTTTTCCTTCGATACATCGGACCAGTTCGTTTCGCTTGTGGAAGAAACATTGTCCACCGTCCTGAACCCCTATGGCGCTGGACATAACGACAACATGTGGATCGCACGCGGTTCAGTGATTGAGCATTTCACCGCCGGGAGCGGCAATGATTCCGTCGATGGCAATGCTGTCGGCAACGAGCTCACCGGCAATGACGGTGCCGATACGCTGCGCGGCGCAGAGGGCAATGACACCCTCCTGGGCGGTGAAGGGGGTGACCTTCTTGATGGTGGAACCGACGGCGATGTGCTGAATGGAAATGCTGGCAACGACACACTCGAAGGCGGTGCTGGCGCAGATACGCTGGTGGGCGGCACCGGGCATGACATTCTGCTCGGCGGGATAAGCACCGACATCCTGATCGGCGAAGGCGGCAACGACAGCATGGACGGCGGGGCCGAGGATGACATCTACTATGTCGAAACCGGCGACATCGTCACCGACAGCGGCGCAGTTGGCTACGACCTTGCGCAAATCGTGGTGACGACGGGCCAAGACCTCGACATGGGCGGCTGGTCCGGTGTGGAGCGGGTCGAAGGGTTTTTGGGCGACGACACGATCAATGCCAGCGGACAAACTAACCAGATCTTGATCTGGGGCCATGACGGAAACGACGTGATCACCGGTGGCGACGGCGACGATATCCTCCTTGGCGGTGAGGGGAACGACATCCTCTCGGGCGGTTCAGGAAACGACACCATCCTGGGTCAGCTCGGCAACGACACGATGACTGGCGGGGCCGGAAACGACGTCTTCTACATCGACAGCGCGGGCGACAGCATTTCGGATGGCGGGGCCGATTACGATGTGGCCACACTGACCAACGCCGCGGGCGTTTCGCTTGCCGTCGGTGGCTGGACCTCCGTCGAACGGATCGAAGGTTTCACGGGCAATGACACGATCGACGCCACCGGCGCCACCCAGACCCGTTTGCTGTGGGGCAATGCCGGTGACGATCACATAACCGGTGGCGCAGGCGATGACATCCTTCTTGGCGGCGATGACAACGACCTTCTTCATGGCGGGGCGGGCGCGGACACGATGCAAGGCGGCACCGGCAACGACACCTTCAACGGCGGAACAGGCGCGGATGTTTTCTACATCGGCGAAAGCGGCGACGTGGTGACCGATGGCGGCGAAGGCTACGACACCGCCATTCTGAACACGGCCAGCGGTGTCGATATTTCCATCGGCACATGGACAGGGGTCGAACGGGTCGAAGGCTTCACCGGAAACGACACCATCGACGCGACGGGGTCGTCGTCGAATTTCGTGATCACCGGCGGCACCGGCAATGACCGCATAATCGGCGGCGCAGGCAACGACACTGTCTATGCGGATAGCGATGATGACTTCATCTTTGGCGGCGCAGGTGACGACGCCCTTATCGGCGGCGCAGGCAACGACACCATTCAAGGCGGTGTCGGCAAGGATTTTCTGTTGGGTGACAGCGGTTTGGACAGTTTCGTGTTCGACGACAACTGGGGCGAAGATGTCGTATCCGACTTCGCCACCGGTGCCGACATCCTGGATCTTTCCAACGTCAGCGGCGTCGCGGGCTTGGGCGATCTGTCGATCTCGACCGACGGGACCCATACCTTCCTGTCGCTCGTTGGCGGCGGCGGAGACTTGATAACTTTGGCCAACTTTAACGGAGTTTTGACCGAATCCGATTTTAACTTCGTTTGAAGCAAGCGGGATAACCCGCGCAGCACGCGAGGGTGCCCGGGGCCAAAGCGCCCCCACCCGCAACAGACGAAGGACATTCGAGCATGCAGACGTTGGTCGAAATGGGCCGCGGTATCATCGACCGTATCCTCCACAGATCCGCCACCCAGACCGCGGATATTGCCCGGATCCGGCCGGACTTCGACACGGACTTCTACCTTGCTCAATTCTCGGATGGCGATCTGCTCTCTGATCCCCTGTATCATTACATGCGCACGGGTTGGAAAGACGGGCTCGACCCGAACGCCGAATTCTCGACCTCCGCCTACCTCGACATGCATCTCGACGTCGCCGAGGCGGGAATGAATCCGTTTCTCCACTACGTCATGTTCGGCCGGGAAGAAGGGCGGGAAGTCGCCCCGTCCGCCCTCGCCCATCTTGTTGTGGAGGCTTCGCCCGCTACGACGCTCGATCCCGAGCAACAGCTCGCCGAAGACGCGGCAGAAATCGCGGCAGAAATCGATTTTCCCTTCTACCGCGCAACAAGCGGACGCGACTTCGATAACGCCAGCGCTGCTGCGCGGCACTACCTGCAGATCGGCTGGGAACAGGGGTTGGACCCGACGCCGCATTTTTCAACACGCGCCTACCTCAGCCATTATCCCGACATTGCGGACGCCAATATCGCTCCGTTCCTGCATTATGTTCGCGCAGGCCGAAGCGAGGGCCGATTGGCGCAGGACAAGGCCGAAGACGTTGCCCGCACTCTTGCGGGTGCACCGACGCTCGAGAGCATGGAAGGGGATTGGCTGTTCGCTCATCCCGAGCGAACGCCCCTGCAACGGGAACTGGGCGCGCAACAATTGTTGTCCGCGCTCAAAGGCACCGAAGAAAAGCTCGTCTTTGCGTTTACCCATGACGATTTCCTGAAGGTGCGTGGTGGCATTCAATTATGCGTCGGAAAGGAAATGCAAATCGCCAAAGAGCGCGGCTTTGGATACGTCGCGCTCCATCCAGCGCGTCCAAGACCACGCCTCGCACCCCTCGGCGACAGCCCGGTGCTTTTCGCCACGATTGCAGGGACCCGTATCGGCCCGCTTCACATTGACAGCATTCTCGACGTGGCCCGTCGCTTCCGCAACAGCCGCAAGATCGACATCGTGCTGCATGCGCTCTTGGGCCATTCCCCCGAAGATATCGCAGCCCTGACCAAAACCGCAGACGCAGAGCAATTGATCGCTTGGCTGCATGATCAGTTCTTCCTGTGCCCAAGCTTTGCCTTGCAAAGCAACCTTGTACGCCAATGCAACGGGCCGGAACCATCCTCGGCGGCCTGCCGGGTTTGCCTGTTCGGGGAAGAGCGTCATGAACATCTTCGCCGCCTAGGGGCCCTCGTGAAGATGTTCCCGACGAGGGCCATCGCCCCTTCGAAACCCGCCGCCGACATCGTCTTCGCAAAGGGCGACTTGCCGTTGGAGCGTTTCGAAATCGTTCCACACGATGTCCTGTCCGAGGGCCCTACTGCAGGTCAGCCCAAATCCGGGCCAACCACCATTGCTTTCATAGGCGCACCCGTGCGTCACAAGGGGTATCCCGTGTTTCGCGACATTGCCCGTCGCAACCTCGGGCGCGACGATGTGCGCTTTCTGTATTTCGGTGCGCCGACCCATCGCGAACCGGGCATTCCCACCATCCCGGTGGATGTCACGGCCGAAAATCCAGCGGCCATGGTCGATGCCCTGAAGCGTGAAAAGGTCGACTTCGTCATCCATTGGGCCCAATTCGTCGAGACCTATTCCTTCGCCACAATCGAAGCATTGCAGGCCGGCGCCCATGTCATCACCCATCCCGGAAGCGGCAATGTCGCCGCCATCGTTGAACACACCGGACGCGGTCATATCCTGGACGATACCGCCGCGCTCGACGCATTTCTTGACCGCAGGTCACTGGCCAAAGCGACACGCGCACGCCGGAGAAAGCAACCCTCTCTGGTCGCAACACCCAGTGACCTGAGCTTCGCGGTGATTGACCATAGGGTTGGAAATTCCCCCGTAACAGTTCCAAAGCGGATCTCGGCGAAACCGTCGCGGGCATCGAAAAAGGTGCGGGCCGTATCATGACCATCTATGCGTTTTCCTCTTTCACGTATTCCTATCTCGACCGTGCCAGGGTGCTGGCGCGCAGTCTGCGACAAGTGCATCCCGATTGGCATATCTGCGCCGTTATTGCGGATTTACCGCCCGAGGGCACATCGCAGGCGGACCTCCTCGCAGAATTCGACAGCGTTCTGATCGCCGAAGACCTTTTGCGAAATGAAATGGGTGCGAGATTTCATGGCTGGATGTTCTGCCACAACATTGTCGAGGCCTGCACCGCTGTCAAAGGGCGCGCCATGGCGCATCTTCTGGATCGCCCCGACGCGGAAAAGGTGCTTTTCTTTGACCCCGATATCGCAGTTTTCGATACGCTTTCATCCCTGACCCAGATGCTTGAGACCTGCGAAATTCTTCTCACGCCTCACCAACTCGATCCCGAGCCGCGCGAGAATGCGGTGGCCATCGGCGACAATGAAATCGCGTCGTTGAAATGGGGGGCGTACAATCTTGGCTTCGTCGGCGTCGCCAACACGCCGAATGGTGAAGGCCGGCGTTTCGCGAAATGGTGGGGCGATCGCCTCCTGGACTGGTGCCAGGACAATTTGCCAAAGGGCCTATTCACCGATCAGAAATGGTGTGACCTCGTCCCGAGTTTCTTCGATGACGTGCGCATCCTTCGAGATCCCGGCTGCAATGTCGCCAGTTGGAACCTGTCGCAACGCCACCTCGCATTTACCGAAGCCGGTGAGATCACCATCAACAATGCGCCGCTACGCTTCTTTCATTTCACCAAGCTTGGGCCAGTTGGCGATCAGATGACGCGACGCTACGCTCACAACAATCCCGAAGTCTTGGAGATCTGGGCCTGGTACAAACGCGCGGTCGCCCGCGCCCGGGCACCCGAGGTGCCGGATCGATACTGGCACTACGGAAGCTTCAGCAACCGACGTCGCATTCCGGATTCTGTTCGGACATTGTACCGCGACCGCGCAGATCTACGCGCAGCGTTCAACGATCCGTTCGATGTGGAGAATGGCTTTTTTGACTGGCTGATCGCAGAGGGCCATCTTGCCCATGAGGCCCAAGCGGCGCAGATCATTGCCGACCAAACCCCGAAAGAGGCCGTGCTGTGACTGAGATCTACGGTGTCGTATTTCAGATGGGAAAGGTTGCCAGTACCGCGATTACGCGGGCGCTGGGATCGCTTCGCAAAGTCGAGGCCGCCCATTGTCACTTCCTCGGCGAAGACGCTTTGCGAAAAGTGCTTCGCGTGGCCCTTAACCCAGCGAATGCAGACTATTTCTTCAAGCATCAGATGGGCCAAATGGCCGAAAACGCGGCGATCACGCGCGCGATCAACCGGATCCGAGCGGGCACCGACCCGCGGCGCCTCGTCGTTCTCTCGCTCACCCGAGACCCGTTTACATGGTTTCGGTCTAGCGTCTTGCAGGACATTGGCGGATATGCAGATTTGCTGTGCGACATGGCACCTCAGGATGCGACTGGGAACCGGGATAGGCAGCTCCGGCTGGGATTGACTGAATTCATCTCTCAGATGGAACAGCATCTTTCAGATTTTCCATCCGTGGAAAGCTGTCTCGATGCCAGCCGATCCGGCGATCCTCATCGGATGGGCCAGGCGCGTCACTGGCCGCACCAGCAACGCCAATTGCTGCTTTCGGCCTTGCGCCCGGCCGATTGGTTCGACCAGCACTATCGCATGGGCCTTGGCCTTGACCTTAGCGCATTCGAAAACAATGGCACCCTTTGGCAAGCCGCCGACGAAAACGCACAATTCGGCATCATCCGGTACGAGGATCTCGATACCGCATTCCCTATGTTTTGTGATTGGGCGCTTGGGCAAACCCCGCGCTTACCCGTAGCAAACCAAAGTGGCCGCAAACCGTTTTCCAACGCAATCGCCGCCGCCTTCGCCACACCGGAGGCAACCCGCCTACAAACGGCTTTGAGACGGTCCAATTATGCGCGCCAATTCGGGTACGCTGCCTGATCCCTGGGTCAGAACAGAAAATCACTCGCATCAAGATCAGCGGTAAACCACGCCAGCGTAATGAAGTTCTGCGGGTCGCCATCGGCATGCACATAGCTATGCCCTCCGGAAGACCAGATTGTCAGATCGGCCAAACCGGAAACGCCGGTCAACCCCGTCATATCCATCCGGTCGGCGGCAGTTTGGAATCCGCTGATAACATCCTCTCCGAAACCATCGCTAAAGACGAACACATCGGCACCGGTCCCCCCGTCGAGGAAATCGTTACCCGCGCCGCCCTCTAGCGTATCGTTGCCGTCGCCCCCGATCAAAGCGTCATTGCCGGAATGACCCCAAAGCAGATCGTGGCCTGTGTCGGAGTAGATCGTGTCATTGCCGTTTCCCCCGGACACCGCATCCGCACCATCACCACCAACAAGAACGATATCCTCAGCGTAGCCGAACGCGTCCAGCGTATCGTCGCCAGTCAAGCCGATGACATATTCCACGCCCGTCCAGCCGCCAATCAACAGGGTGATCCCATCCGGATTTCGCACCACCACTTGATCATAACCGCCGCCGCCGTGAACCACATCACCTGCATCGAGAACGTAGACAATATCATCACCCTCCCCCGCATCCACTGTGTCATCGCCGATTGCACCGAGGATGGTGTCTTCGCCCGCGCCGCCTAGGATGCTGTCAGAACCGGCACCACCCAAAAGCGTGTCATTTCCACTGCCACCGTGGATTGTATCGTTGCCATCATTCGCCCAGATGAAGATCGGTTGATCCAGCATGCTTGCGTCAATCCCGTCATCGCCCGTGTTTCCCTCCACCCGCTCAACACCGGACCAGCCATTCAACGAAATAGTGTCGCCCGACCCATTTAGGACAATGGCAATGTCGTAGCCGAATGCACCCGTGTCGGTCAGCAGATGACCAGAGCCAACGTAGTAAAGGTCATCGCCCTCGCCACCGTCGAGCGTATCCGCCCCGGAAAGGCCCAAGAGAACGTCCGGATCATCGCCGCCAAAGATCAGATCATCGCCATCGCCGCCCACAAGTGTGTCGACCCCGGCCATTCCCCAGAGCGTGTCGTTTCCAGCGCCGCCATTCAGAGTGTCGTTATTGATCCCGCCGTCTAGAACGTCCGCTCCGTCACCCCCCAAAAGCGTGTCGTCGCCCAACCCGCCCGAAAGGCTGTCATTCTGCGCACCGCCATCCACGAAATCCGCGCCCGCCGCCGCCGTGACGGTATCGTTCCCGTCCCCGGTGACGAGCACATCATCCAGCGACGTGCCTTGCACATCCTGCGCGCTCGAATTTCCGAAGATCGCATCGAAATCCGGCGCCCGTGTCGCCGTTTGCAAGATTGCTGCCTGCACCTCTGCAAGGGTCAGCATCTGGCCGTTGCGCGTCACGATCTCCAATGTCTCCGACCGCCAGGTCAGGATCGCCCCGGTTGCCGTGGCCGAGTAGCCGATCGCGTTCGGATCGTAGAACATAGGCCAATCGCTAAGATCCAATCGGTCTTGCCCCTGTTGGAAGTCCTCAATCAGGTCGCGCGTCCCATCAGCACGCAGAATATAGGTATCCGCGCCATCCCCACCGCTAAGCGTATCCGAGCCGCGGCCATCCTCGATCAAGTCGGCCCCCGCCCCGCCCAAGAGCACATCCGCCCCAGCGCCGCCGATCAACACATCATCAAGCGTGCCGCCCGGTAAGATGTCGCCCTGGTGGGTTGCAATTTGAATGCCGCCTTGGCTCGATAGGTCCACGGTGATCTCGGCAGGGCCAACCCGCCCTTCGGTCGCGACGTAAATGCGCAAAATGTCGGCGTCCATCACAGCTGCGGTGGCCGTCACATTGTCGAGCCCCGTCGTCTCACCGGATGTCATCACATCAAGCAGCTGCAGCCGCCCACTTGGCAACATCGTGAAAAGGGTCAGCCCATCATCCCCACCGCCGGCCACAACGTAGACCCGACCGTTGTGATCCAACACGTCCAGGCTCTGGACTTGCCCAAAAACGGTGTCGGCCGTGTCATTGAGGTGATCGACCGACCGCATGGCCCCGTCCGAACCAATCTCCAGCACCGTCAACGCACCAGATTGGCCCTGTCCGTCATTCGGGGCCGACGCAATGATCATGAAAGACCGGCCGCCGAAATTCACCAGAGCGCTGTCGGTAGGCGTCATGATCCCCAGCCCCTCATTCGCACCCATATTTGACGTATTGAAAAGCTGGTTCGTTGGATCGACGTAGAAGATCGAAACGCCGCGATCGGCTTGACCAACACTCGCCAAGAACTCGATTCCATCCACTTCGAACGTTTCGATTGCGATTGCGCCGCTGACGTAGGTTTGATCCGTATCGTTCAGAGTGATCTGCTGAGTTAACGAGCCGCCGGCCGAAATGGTGTAACCTTGGATCTCGTCACCGCGCTCGGATGCGATGAGCAACATGTCCGCGCCCCATTGCGACATCTCGATGGCGCGCCCGTTGCCCGCATTGACGCCCGCCATGACCGTACTGGGCGCAAAGCCGTTGCTGGTCAGCTCGAACAAGCGGACATCCTGAGTGCCCGAGGCTGCAACGGCAAGCGATACGGCACCATTCGTCTCGATCAGAGCTAGGTCGCGCATCACGCTATCGGACCAGGCCGCATCGAAATGTGCAAAATCCGAAAGGTTGACCGCGCCAGATGTGCCAAGGGCATATGCCGTCAGTCCGCCGAACGGGCCCGACGTTGTGTAGAGCATCGGCCCATCGTCACCGTCGATCACCAAGATGTCGGTGATCCCCGTGTCTAAATTACTTTGGCCGGATGAAAACCGGCCCTCGAACACCAACTGCGGCATTGCGCGTCATCCCATATCGTCTGCGGACAACATGGCGGCGACGTGCGATCTGGCTGTGGTTCAAACGCGGCGGAATGGCGGGGAATCGGGGCGGAAGGGCGGACATCCGCTGCAATTATACGGGCCGTGTTAAGCTTCCTCCGTGCCGCGCAGTAAGGTGCTCCGGTGCACTTCAATCGCTTCATCGAGATCGGAAAAATAGTGTAACCGCCCGTCTTCAAGTACCAGCGCGTGATCGCAATACTCACGCAATTCGTTCAGGTTATGGTTCACCATGATGGCCCCGGCATTCTGCATCCGGTCGCGAAAGACCGCCTTGCTTTTCTGCCGGAACGAGGCGTCCCCGGCCCCGGTTACTTCATCCACCAGATAGGTATCAAAGGCGATCCCCATCGAAAGCCCGAACGTCAGGCGCGAGCGCATGCCCTGGCTATAGGTGCGCACAGGCATGCGAAAATGCGGCCCGAGTTCTGCAAAATCTTGCACAAAATCCGCCAACTCATCGGTGTCCACACCATAGATGCGCGCGATGAACCTCGTGTTCTGGGCGCCGGTCAGTTGCGGATGGAACGATCCGGCAAAGCCGACGGGCCAACTGATCGACCCTTCGCTGATCACGCGGCCGGAGTCGGGCCGCATATTGCCCGCGATCATCTGCATCAAGGTCGACTTGCCAGCTCCGTTTCGACCAAGCAAGGCCAGCGACTGACCCGAAGGGATGGTCAGGTTCAGGTTGCGGATCACCGGTCGCC
Source organism: uncultured Roseicyclus sp. (assembly GCA_964586895.1). Classification (GTDB taxonomy): domain Bacteria; phylum Pseudomonadota; class Alphaproteobacteria; order Rhodobacterales; family Rhodobacteraceae; genus Gymnodinialimonas. The sequence continues at coordinate 6,760 of CAZPJO010000007.1, read as the reverse complement.
GCCGCCCGTTTACAACAAAGCTCTTGGAAAGGTTCTTGAACCGGATCATCTGCCGAAGGCCTTATTGCCGGTCCCGAACCGAATATACGATCAAGGCAAGGATCGACCACGCGATAAGAAGGAACAGCGCCGCCTGAGTAAGGATCATCGCGTTGCGCGGAAATGCCGGGCCATCGGGCATGGTCGGCTCGATATAGACGGCGAGATAGCGGCTTTGCCGGGCCGCATTCGTGCGCGCCGTATCCAGCGCGGCAACGGAAAGGCGGTGATTGGTCTCTGCCAACTCCCTCGTGGCCACCAGGTTTTCATGTTCTGTCATCACATCGGTGAAGTCCGCGCCATCCGCACCCGGTTCCAGTACCATGAAGACGGCGCGTTCCGCATCGATTCGACCTTGAATCGCTTCGACACGCTGACGCAGCTGGCGCAGAATCGGATCGGCCATATTGGACGTATTGGCGCTGCGCAGGTCATAATCCACCAGCGCTTCGGCCAGCTGCTCCTGCAGGCTTGTAAGAACACCCAGCCGCCCTTCAAGGTCCGAACTTGGGTCTATCAATTGCGTCTGGCTTCGAAAGCTCGCCAGATCGCTTCGGGCACGTACGAGGCGCTGCGTGACCCGCTCCAGCTCGTCCTCGGCAAATCGAATTGTATCGGCGTGCAAAGCGTCATTCAGGGTATTGAGGAGAACTTGGCTTTCCTCAAGGATCGCCTGCGTAATTGCTGTTGCAGTCTCGGGATCGAATGCGCGCACCTGAACCTGCATCAACGCAGTGGCGCGGTCGTAATTCACCTGCACATTGCGCTCCCAATAGGCAAGGAACTGGCCCAGGGTCGCATCGGGATTCAGGGCAAAAACCGGATCCGTCTCATATGTCCGGGCATAGTGCGCGCGCAGGTCGGTCCGTTCCAACAACCGTTCGGCAAGTGCCTGGCTGACGATGAACTCGTTGAGGATGTCTGCGTCCGTTTCCGACCGCGCGATCGTGACTTGCGCCGCGGCTCCAGGCCGCAGCGGGGACCCCTGCATTTCATTCGTGCGGACGGTAAAGCCCACAGTTGAGGCATATTGCGGCGTTGCGCGTTCTTCCAGGTAATAAGCCACGGCCGTGAACGGCGCGACGACCAGCAACACAAATGACAAAATCTGCCCCCAATGACGGAAACGCATCTTCGCGGGACCAACAGTCGCGCGCACCTGTATCACCTTCGATGCCTCGGGACCGGCCCCAGCCATCGCTGCGGCGGCGATCTTGGCGGCGGCGTCTTCGTCGTCCACCAGTTTCGGTATCGGCCTTGCTGACATGGTGCCCCCGGTCTTCATCACTTGTTGACCTGAGCCATAGATACTGAGTCCCGTTAATTCCGGATGAATGTCCCTCAGAATGTGAGAGCCTCGCGTGATCAGCCACGTCAAAGCCCAACCCGCAGCCCTCCCGACCGGCAAATTGCAACGCGCGGCCCGCGCCACGCTCGCCCTCATGCTGCGCGAAATGTCGACGCGATACGGCCGGTCTCCCGGCGGCTACGTCTGGGCCGTGCTCGAACCGATCGGGGCCGTCATCGTGATCTCCGTCGCCCTCCAATTCCTGATCCGCGTGCCCCCTTTGGGCACGTCGTTCCTGCTGTTCTATGCGTCAGGCTACCTTGCCTTTTACCTCTACAACACGCTGCAACAGCATATCAGCCTCGCGTTGACGTTCTCCAAACCACTGTTGATGTACCCGGCCGTGTCGTGGATCGATGCGGTCCTGGCGCGCTTTGTGCTCAACACGCTGACCGGTGTCGGGGTCGTCGCCATCGCGATGACAGGGATCATATGGTGGTCCGAAACGACCCCCTCCCTCGACCTGACCGCGATCTTGGGCTCGCTTGCGATGATGGCGGCGCTCGGTCTGGGACACGGCACGCTGAACTGCGCGCTTACGGGCCTGTTTCCCGCGTGGGCGCAGATCTGGGGCATCCTCAGCCGCCCACTTCTGGTTGCAGCCGGCGTGTTTTTCATTGTCGAGGATTTGCCGCAAAATGCGCAGGATGTGCTGTGGTGGACCCCGTGGATTCACGCCACGACATTGTTCCGGCAGGGGGTTTATCAGACTTATGAACCGGAATTCGTATCCGTGACGCTGGTCGCGTCCTGGGCCCTGATCCCGTTGTTTTTCGGGCTCTTGCTCCTGCGACGACACCGACAGGACATCCTGATGCAATAGGTAGGGCCTACACCCGGTGGTAGGGTGATCCCGACAGGATGGAGGCGGCCCGGTAAAGCTGCTCGGACAACATCACGCGGGCAAGCATATGCGGCCATACCATCTTGCCAAACGAAATCGCCAACCCGGCCTGCGCCCGAAATCCCGGGTCGGTGCCATCCGCCCCGCCGATCACCAACGCAAGATCTCCGGCCCCGAGATCGCGCTGCGCCCCAATCCGTTTTGCGAAATCAGGCGACGTGATGACATCGCCCCGCTCGTCCATGACCCAAAACGCATCACACGGCAGCGCGCGGCGCAACAACTCCGCCTCGCCTGCAATGCCTCCGCCCTTGCGGGCCTCCACCTCCACAATCCGCCCAAGCGTCAGCCCAAGGCCGCGCCCCGTCTTGTCGAACCGGTCAAGATAATCGTCGATCAGCGCCTTCTCCGGCCCCGTCTTCAGACGGCCGACAACGCAAAGATGAACCTTCACTCGCCGATCAGGTGGCCGCCGGAGGCTGCCACATCTTTTCAAGCTGGTAGAATTCGCGCACCTCGGGCCGGAACACGTGGACGATCACATCCGCGGTGTCGATCAGAACCCAATCGCCCGCATCCTTGCCCTCCATCTTCGCGTTCAGACCAAATTCGGCCTTCAACCGCTCGACAAGCTTTTCCGAAATCGCCGAGACCTGCCGGGTCGACCGACCCGAAGCCACGACCATATAATCGGCGATCGAAGATTTACCGCGCAAATCGATCTGCACGATGTCTTCGGCCTTGTCGTCATCAAGAGAGATCAGGATCCGCTCCAACAGCGCTTCGCTGGTGTAAGTCGGTTCGGGACGCGCGTGGCGCGCCTTTGGTGCGGCGGTCTGGGCCGCCTGAGTAAGTCCTGTCAGGACCTTATCCTCCATGGCTCACGCGCCTGATACCCCGGCGCCGGGTTGTGCACAGAATAACATCGCCTCGTGCGCTTCTCAACTATGCGCGTATCGCAGGCCTTCAAGTGTTGCGCAGGGCCCTGTGCACCTCGAACGGGTGTGCCGTAGCGTCCCGTGCCGCAATGTGGCCAACCAAAAGCTCTGCGATCGACCGGATAAGCTTGGGTCCGACCCTGCGGCCCCCATTGAACGATCGCTGTCTGTGCCTCACGATCTGAACGCCCATATATTTGCGCATACCTCTTATATCTTGGGGATAACCCGCCGAACACCACGATATACGGTTCGGCGTTGTTGACTCGCGGCACCCCGATCCGGACACTCTCACCCCACAAGAATCGCGGCAAACAAGGCAGGCATCCGGTGCGTTTTTCCAAGCTCAGGCTCAATGGATTCAAGTCCTTTGTAGATCCCACAGACCTCGTGATTGCCGATGGACTGACCGGCGTGGTTGGGCCGAACGGCTGCGGAAAATCCAATCTTCTCGAAGCCTTACGCTGGGTTATGGGTGAAAACCGCCCCACGGCGATGCGTGGCGCGGGGATGGAAGACGTCATCTTCGGGGGCGCCGCCACACGCCCTGCCCGCAACTTCGCCGAAGTGTCTTTGCAGATCGACAACACCGAACGCCTCGCACCCGCGGGCTTCAACGAAGACGATCAGATCGATATCGTGCGCCGGATCACACGCGACGCCGGAAGCGCCTATAAACTCAACGGGAAAGACGTCCGTGCCCGCGATGTGTCCATGTTGTTCGCGGATGCCTCCACCGGTGCGCATAGCCCCGCCCTCGTGCGGCAGGGGCAGATTTCAGAGCTGATCAACGCCCGTCCAAAGGCCCGGCGGCGCGTGCTTGAAGAGGCCGCCGGCATTTCGGGTCTGTATCAGCGTCGCCATGAAGCAGAGCTGAAACTGAAGGCGGCCGAGACGAATCTGGCGCGAATCGATGACGTCCTCGAACAGCTTGCAAATCAACTCAACGCCCTCGCGCGGCAGGCAAAACAGGCCGCGCGCTACCGCGAAATCGGATCCGAGCTTCGCCTCGCTGAAGGTCTGTTCCTGTTCCTGCGTTGGCGCGACGCCGACACCGCGCGGCTGCGTGCGGAGGAGGCGCTACGCGAGGGTCTGACAACCGCCGCTCAGGCCGAGGCCGCCGCGCGCGACGCCGTGACGGCACGCGAAGCCGCCGAAGAGGCCCTGCCACCGCTGCGCGAAGACGACGCCGTCGCCGCCGCGATCCTGCAACGGTTGCTGGTGGAACGCGATTCGCTCCAGGCCGAAGCCGACCGGGCCGAGGCCGCCGTGGAAACCCTGAGCGCGCGGATCACGCAGATCGACAAGGATCGCGAGCGTGAAGAGACCCTGAACGCCGATGCCAGCGACACTGTAGAGCGCCTGCGCATCGAACGCGTCGAGCTTCAGGCCAAGCAAGATGGCCAGGATGAGCGCCTTGCCCTTGCACGGGACGAAGTCACCGATGCGCGCAGCGTCTTGGCGGGGCAGGAAGCAGAGCTTTCTGATCTGACGGAACAATCCGCAGCGCTCGCCGCGCGCCATCAGGCCATTGAGCGCCGGATCGGAGAAGCCGAGAAAGCCGTCGCCCGTAACGAATCCGACGCAGCCACCGCCACATCAGCGGCCGCCGAGGCGGAGGAGCGCCTCGAAACGCTTAAGCGCGAAGCGTCCGAGGCCGCCGATGCCCTGGACCGCGCCACCGATCTGGCCGCGCGCGCCGAAGAGACCCTGCTTGCAACCGAAGCCAGCCGCGCCGAGGTGCAGACCGCTGAGGCCGAGGCGCGCTCCGCCCGGTCCGAGGCCGAGGGCCGCGCAGGCACGCTTGATGCGGAGGTCTCCGCGCTGGCCCGCGTCCTTGAACGAGACCGCGGCGACGGGCGTCAGGTGCTTGACGAGGTCAGCGTGTCGCCGGGGTTCGAGGCCGCGATCGGCGCGGCCTTGGCCGACGACCTGAAAGCCTCACGCGCCGCCGCACCCGGCACCACGGGCTGGTCCGATTTGCCAGGCTACGACGGCACCGCTACGCTTCCGGACGGTGCGCAGCCCGCCACCGAGGTCACCAAGGCACCAAGTGTTTTGGCGCGGCGCCTGTCTCAGATCGGGATAATCGATGCCGCTGACGGCGCCCGGCTTCAACCCCTGCTCCAACCCGGTCAGCGCCTTGTCAGCCGCGCCGGGGATCTGTGGCGTTGGGATGGATTTGCCGTGGCCGCCGCCGATGCCGTGTCGACCGCGGCCCGTCGTCTGGAACAGGCCAATCGTCTGACGGAGCTCCAGGGCGAACAAGCCAGGGCGCGCGAGGCTGCGGATGTTGCGGGCAAGGCGCATGACACGGTTTCCGCCCGGCTGCATGACCTGACCGAGGCCGACAAGGCGGCCCGCACCGCGCGGCGGGATGCGGAAACGCAACTGAGCCAAACCAGCCGTGCCGCAGCGCGGGCCGAGGCGGATCAGAGCGTTCTGGACGGCAAGTTGGAAACCCTGCGTCTGACGGCGGCGCGTCACGCGGAGGAGGCCGAGTCCGCCCGTGGGGAATTGGTCCGTGCGCAGGATTCCCTGGCCGAGTTGGATGATCTGGACGCTGTGCGCCAGAAACTCGCTGACGTGAAGACAACGGTCGAGGCCGCGCGGATGACGATGCTGGCCAAACGCGCCGCCTTTGATGAGGTCAAACGCGACGGGGAAGATCGTGTGTCGCGCATCACCAAGATCGGGCAGGACATCACCTCTTGGCAGAACCGGCTGACCAACGCCGCGACGCGCCTGGCCGAGCTTGAGAAGCGGCGCGCGGAGGCGGAGGCGGCGCTGAGCGAAGCGCGGCAGAAGCCCGGCGAAATTGCGCAGCGGCGCGAGAGCCTCGCGGTTCAGATCGCCGAGGCGGAGGCCCGCAAGGCGGCGGCGGCGGATGCGCTTTCGGTGGGCGAGTCGAACCTGCGGGCTGCAACGGCGGCGGAACGCGATGCAGAGCGGGCCGCATCTGAGGCGCGCGAGGGGCGTGCGGCGGCGGAGGCGCGGCGGGATGCGGCGGCGGAGGCTGTGCATGCGGCGGCGGAGCGGATCGCCGAGGATACGGAGATGTCACCGGAGGAGTTGCGCGAAAGTCTGGGTGATTTGCCGGAGCCGTTGCCGACGCTCGACCGGATCGAGGCGGATGTGATGCGCCTGCGGCGGCAGCGGGACGCGCTGGGGGCGGTGAACCTTCGGGCGGAGGAGGATGCGCGGGAGGTTCGGGAGGAGCATGACGGGCTTTTGTCGGAGAAAGAAGACCTGGAGGCGGCGATTGCGAAGCTGCGGACGGGGATCGCGTCGCTGAACAAGGAAGGGCGGGAGCGGTTGCTGACGGCGTTCGACGAGGTGAACGCGAACTTCTCGAAACTGTTCACGCACCTGTTCGGGGGCGGGGAGGCTCGGCTGGTGCTGGTGGAATCGGATGATCCGCTGGAGGCGGGGCTGGAGATCCTGTGCCAGCCGCCGGGGAAGAAGTTGTCGACGCTGAGCCTTCTGTCGGGTGGTGAGCAGACCCTGACGGCTCTGGCGCTGATCTTTGGGGTGTTCCTGGCGAACCCGGCGCCGATCTGTGTGCTCGATGAGGTCGACGCGCCGCTGGAC
>CAZPJO010000006.1:23074-28923 GCA_964586895.1 uncultured Roseicyclus sp. | reverse complement strand
GGCGCGCGTGTAGCCGTCGGACATGAACCCAGCCGAGCCTTCGTGCGCACAATCCCAGAACTTGATGCCCGCCGCCGGGAACAGGTCGGAAATCGGCATCATGGCCGAACCGATGATCCCGAACGCATGTTCGATGCCGTGGCGCTGGAGTGTTTTGACGAAGGCTTCTTCGGTGGTCATTTTCATGGCGTCTCTCCGGAAGGGCGGACTCCCCCGCGGGTCCGCATTTGCGCGTTATTGAGCCTAGAAGTCTCGATACCGGTAGGGCCAAATCGAATTGGCGGATAAGGCCAGCTGGCCATCCAATCCGAGCGGACCGGCGCGACGTCCGGGCAGGCTCTTCATCTGCACAAGTCGATCACCGAAGGCAAGGGACCTCACCGCGCCGCGCCTTCGGGCACGGCGGATGAGGTGGCTTGCGATTTCGTCCCCAAGCGGCGCGCGCCTTGGCCCCCCTCAGGACCCGGCGTTCCGGCTTTCCTTGGCGAGGTCTTTCGGGCGCTCGCCAATATGTTGCAGAACCGGCCTGACATCCGTTGCCCGGCCCATGGCCAGCATCGCCTCGGTCATCAGAACACGCAGCGACCGATGCGTCGGCGCCGCCTCGATCGCAGACACGAGGATCGCATGTGCCGCCTGGCCATCGCCGGTTGCAAGCGCGATCCGCGCCTTGGCGCTGGCGATGTCGGACCGCGTTATATCGGTCGCATTTGCGTCACTGCTGTAAAGAAGCGCTTCTTCTTCGGACACGATGCAACGCGCCAAACGCATGTCACCCTCGGCCAATGCGGCATTCAGGGTTTGCACAAACGCGCCGCCCTCGGGCGGTATTGGGGGAGGGTGCCTTCGACCCGTTCGCGGCACCTTGTTTGGCCGTCGGCCCTCTTGTTCCGATACGGCACCATTCATATTGCGGCCCATGGCAGCACCCCCTAATTCTCGCGATGTGTTTCGGTATTGACGCCGAGTGATGGCGACGTGTCCCGTGGTCCTAGCTTAACGCGCATCTCGGTTAATTGTTGGTTAATGTATACCTAAAAAATTGCGATACCAATATTGGTACGTATTCGAACCTCGCATTGCGGCTGTCCCCCGCCGGTCCATGCGCGACAAAGCGCCTGTGAGGCGCTCTGAGAAAAGCCGCGTTGCGCCGTTGCGCGACGCACGGGTTTGCGGCAAGCTGACACTCGCACCTTTCCCCCGCTCTCTGCCAGAATCCGCGGGCCCTCATGTTTTTTAGTGGAGCTTTCCGTTGCCGCTTTTTTTTCGTTCTGCCACCGTTTCTTTTGTCTCTGCGTTTGTGTTCACCACCGGGATCGGAGGCGGGATGGGGATCGCGCAAGGCATTGACCTTCCCGATCAATCTGTCCTCGACGCCCAGGTCGCACAGTTCAACCAAACCGTTCCCGGCTCGGTCTTCGCGATGCAGCCGCTGCGCAATGAGCAGACCCTGACCGGCGCGGATGGCACAAGCTACACGCTGACCTCGCTAAACCCGTCGGTGAACTCGTGGTTCGTTCTCGAAATCACGCCCGAAGGCGGCCGGTCGCGCTTCGCCCACTTTGAAAATGGCGCGCCCGACATCTGGGATGTGTCGTTGATCGACGAAGATGGCCCGGCGCTTTTGATTGAGGGCGAGGGTGATAGTTTCGCATGCGCCCCGTGGGATGACGGCGAATTGGACGAGGCGCAATCAAGTGCCCTTCCATTCGCGCCGGTTTGCGATTGGAGCCTATTCGTCCGCAATCCCGTCAGCGGAAATCGCACCACCCGCGAAGCCGTTGCGGAATTCCTGCGCGACAATGTCGTTTTCGGCGAATCCATTGTGAACCTTATCAAGGGCGCCTTTTTCGAGGATGCCTTCATGGTGTCCTCCGAAGACGAGGAGGCGGTGGAAGAGATCGACGGCGTCGAACTTCTTGGCACCGCGCGTCTCGACAGCACGCCGAACCTGCGCCCCTTCATGGGCTTCGAGCTCAGTGGCACCGATGCAGGCGCGATGACCGCCGGGTCATGGTACGAAGTGGCCGACAGCCCCGGCATCTATGCCTCTGCGATGCAGCCCGCGATGATTGCGGGTGACGTCTTCCAGGTGCCCGGCGCAAACGGCCTCGACGGGGTCGAGCGGCGCGCGGACGTCTACCTTGTGGCCTTCGACATGGCCCGGTTCGACATCGGATACGAGCTTGGCACTGAACACCCGCGCCTGGGCTGGTCCTCACGCCCGTCCAACCGTCACGGGCAGGGCAGCGGGCCCGATGGCTTCAACCGCGCGGACCCGCTGGTGCGCACCGGCATGCTCAGCCCCGCCTTCGTGGACCGGGTCGCGGCCACCTTCACCGCCGGGTTCAAGCGCGACCACGGCGCCTGGCGGTTCGGCGATTATTCCACGTTCAACTTTGGCCATCACTACGGCTTCATGCAAAACGGCGTGCTGTTGTCGCGGCTCTGGCCCAATCTCGCGACCCTCTACCTCACGCAGGACGGCGAGGTGAACATGCGCACCTGGTCCGAGGCCGATGAAGGTCTGTTGGACGATCTGATCTTCGCCCGGCAAAACGGCGTGCCGATCATCGAAAACGGAGTGCCCGGCGACCGGGTGACCAACTGGGGCGGCGGCAATTGGTCGGGCGATGCCAACGCCACCCTGCGCACCCTGCGCGGCGGGGCCTGCATGCGCACGGTCGAGGGGCGGCAATTCCTGATCTATGCGTATTTCTCATCGGCCACGCCTTCGGCCATGGCGCGCACGTTCCAGGCCTACGATTGCGATTATGCGATGCTGCTGGACATGAACAGCCAGGAGCACACCTACATGGCGCTCTACGTACATGACGAAGAGGGCGAGGAAGACATGCGTTGGGAGCACCTCGTCTCGGGCATGGCCGAAGCGGACCCGGATAACGGACGGATCGCGCGGTTCATTCAGGCACCGGACAACCGGGATTTCTTTTACCTTTTGCGGAGGCAGTGATGGGATTTCGAACGACCTTGAAGACGGCATGCGCAGCGCTTGCAGTGGCGTTGAGCGGAGCGGCGGCGGCGGATGCGCAATCGCTGGCAGAGCGCAATGAGCTTTTGTTCCAGCAATTGCAGGAGATCCGCGGCCTGTCGAATTCCGAGATCAACCGCGTCCGCCAGATCTTCGCCAATTCGCCGAACGGCTGGATGGGCCAAGGCAACCCGTCGGTCACGCAGCACCCGCTGACCCCGGAAGAGGCGGCGGCGCGCGTGGGCGGCTCGGTCGAGCAGGTGCAGGCAAGCTACCGCAACCGCGAATTCGAGCGGATCTGCGGCGGGCCCTTCATGGTGCCGCTTTATGATCCCGAAACCCAGAGCCCCAGCGACGCCACGGTCTGCGCGGATATGTTCGAATACCCCAACATCCCGATGGTCTATCCGGTCGTCTGGGTCCGCGCCAACGAGGCCGCACAGCTTTGCGCCGCCGAGGGTGGGCGCATGGGTGACGCGCATGAATGGGAAGGGGCAGCCGCGGGCCAGCTTCTGCCGCCCGATTACCCCTTCGATCTGGTGCGCGGGATGAGCGGGTCGGCCGCCGTCAACACAATCCGCAACTGGCACAACAACCACTACGCCAGCACCTCGGGCACCTATTCCATCGGCGCATGGCAATCGGGCGTTTGCGCGACGGGCTCGTTCAAGAACGCCTCGTGCAATGGCGGCAGCTTCCAGGGGTGCGGCTCGAACACCTATCCGGCCGGGAGTTTTCCGGCCTGCCAATCGCCTTTGGGCGTGTTCGACATCGACGGCAACGCGGCGGAGCATATGAACCTGCCTTTGTCGGAGGATCAGATGGCCTCGGCCGGGTCAACGACGCTGGGTGTGACGGAAATGAAGGGCTCTTGGTTCATCTGGGACACGATCCGCGCCCATGAGCATTGGGCCCGCTGGCGCGCGCCATTCTGGCACGGCACCCGTGTGATGAGCGAAAGCAGCCACCGGAATTATCACCTCGGCTTCCGCTGTTTCCGGGATGTGCGGTGACGGTTTCGCGCGCGAAACGATAAGCGTTTATTAACAATGGGTTAAGCTGATTTCTTCAGGTTAACCACGAAAGGGCGCCCGGTGTGGCGCCCTTTTTTGTTGGTGTGAGGTGGTGCAGATTGCCGCGCAATCTGTTCGGAAAACCGCGTTTTCCTGTGACGGCGCGCCTGCGCCCGCCTTGGGCGCATCGCGTCAACACCGCGGTTCAGGCGACCGTTGCGCGGGAGGCTGGCGGGAATTCGCGGAAGTCCAGACGGAGAACGCGGTTCTCTGGACTTTGGTTTACAGGGACGCGAGGCGGATGGTTGCGCCGGTCAGCGCGCCGTCGGAATTCAGGAAGCCCGCATAGCGTTCGTCGGTCAGAAGCTCTCGCAGATCAACGGCTTCACCATTCACAAAGGCCGTGCGGCTGACGAGGCGGATGCCATGGGAATAATCGGCGTAATATTCGCCGTGCACGGTCGACAACGGCTGGATCGCGCGCCCGTTGGTGCGGTGCCAGCCGTAAATCGCGACGCGGCCCGGATTGCGCGACAGGCGATTGGCGAGCACGAGATCTTTCTTGTGCCCGGCGACCAACATCCCCTGCTGCGCGCCTGCGCGGGAAAACTGGCCATCCACGGTCTGATCATGGGTCACGAAATAATTGGTCGAGGACATGGCCGAGCCGGGCGTCATCGGCGAGGGCGCAATGCGCACATCCGCCTGCCGGTAGATGGCATCGACCATGGAGGTCGTGGGCAACATCATGTCGAACGCATCGGCCACGCGGAGTGCCGCAGGCAGGCCAAGGGGCACGCGGACATGATCATTGTCCGAACCGATGGCGAGGTAATCGGGCGTAACGCAGATCGTCACGGTGATCGAGCGCCCACTGACCGTGCCGTCGAAGGTGACGGGCTGCAGATCGCGCATGTAGCTTGGCATGTTGCCGGCCAACGCCTCTTGCACGAGGCGGTTGTCGCGGCCCGAGCCAGAGCCGTTGCCGACCGACGCCATCACCGAAGCACCGCCGGAAGCAGAGCCGGGGCGACGCGGCATTTCGCGGGCCTGTCGGGGGGAGCATTCGCCCGTGCCGCCGCCGAAAAGGCTGCCGCCGGGGATTTCACCGACCTCGCCGCGCGCGACTTCGAAGTCAAGCTCATCGGGGCGCGCGGCGACGCGCGTGACCAGATCGGCGGGACGTAGCGCCGGGCGCGGACTTGCCGCGGCCAGAAGCGTGGAGGTTTGCGGCCCGGTCTCGATATCGGGCCAGGCGGGTGTTGTCGTGCCGTCGGGCCGCGCCACGGGAAGCGGAAAGGTGCGTGCGCGCGCGATGGTGATATTGCGCGCTACACTCAGGATGTCTGGCCCCTGGCTGGGACGCGGATCAGGGGCGATTGCGGGGCGACCCTCGACGATCGTGTAAAGCGAGCTGTCCGAGGCGCGGGGTCCACGCGTGGCGGGCGCGCCCGCATCGGCAAGGCTTGGCGCGGTGCGGATGCGCGGGCCATGATCGATGGCCACCGAAACGGTGGTGTCGAAAACGGCCGGAAGCGGGTAGGCGCGGTCGGGCTGCACGTCGGGTGCGGGAGCGCTGGCGCGTTGGGTGACGGTGCGTTCGGGAAAGGCGCGCTGCGCGTCGAGGGCGTTGGAATAGACGACATATCCACAGGTCAAAACGGTGAGCGTCGAGCCGAGGACAAGACCGAGCACACCATTGGCACGGTCGAACATCCCGGCATGTGTGACACCACGCAAGGATTGGGTCCGGGCATGCACATCATCCAAATCCGCGCATTCCTGCACGTTTTTAGCCTGCGCGCGTCCCCGCACGATGTCAGCCTGCGTGCGTCCCCGCACGA
>CAZPJO010000006.1:19806-22974 GCA_964586895.1 uncultured Roseicyclus sp. | reverse complement strand
TTTTTAGCCTGCGCGCGTCCCCGCACGATGTCAGCCTGCGTGCGTCCCCGCACGATGTCAGCCTGCGTGCGTCCCCGCACGACTCTGGCCGTTGCTGTCCCATCCATCTTGAGGCACTGCCCCTTCGTTATGCGTCCACGGTGCCTGACCCGCGTCGTGCTGTCCCATCAGTTTTGTTGTCCCTATGATGGAAGTGTTAAATTAGCAACAAGATGAATTCAGTTTTTCTCAAACGCTTGCGCTTTGCGCGGAATCTCGCCAGCCGCACCTGCCTGCGAGGCTAGAGCGATGTCTTCTTGAAAATCGGCTCGGGGATATTGCGGATCACGGCCATCACGATGCGCCAGATCGGCCGGGTGTAAATCACATTGGTCTGTTTCTGGACGGCCGTCACCACGGCGGTGCCGACCTCGGACGGCTCGGCGGTCAGGGGGCCGGGCGTGTCCATTCCGTCCAGCATCGCGGTGCGCACAAAGCCCGGCAGAACGGTTACGACATGCACGCCGCGTTTGGCCAAGCGGTTGCGCAGACCCGACAGAAAAGCGGTGAACCCGGCCTTGGCCGAGCCGTAGATGTAATTCGACGCGCGTCCGCGATCGCCCGCGACTGACGAGATGCCGACAAGGCAACCCGATCCGCGCGCTTCCATCGCGTTGGCGAGGTGGGCGAGGATGCTGGCGGGGCCTTCGAAGTTCGAGCGCATCACGTGGGCTGCGGCCTGTGGATCGGCGGCGGATTGATCTTGATCGCCCATGGCGCCGACGGCGCAGATTGCGACCTCGGGCAGGGCGGGCAGACCGGCGACGAAATCCGCGTGGCTGTCGAGGGTCAGGGCATCGAACTCATGCAGGGTCACGGCGACGCCGAAACGGGTGCGCAGATCGGCGGCGTCATCTTCGAGCCGGGCCGCATTGCGCGCGGCGAGTTGGATCGGATGGCCCGCTTCGGCAAAACTGCGCGCGATGGCCCGCGCGATACCGGAGGCCGCGCCGAGGATCAGGACCGGGCCGCTCATAGTCCGAGCCTTTCGGATTGCAGCGAGGTGAATTGCTCCGACAGGCCCGATTGTTTGCGCATCGCAGCGAAGGCATCCGCGCGGGGGTCGGCCTTGGCCACGGCTTCGGGCATGCGGGCATCCTTGGCGAGGTAGAAGCGCCCGCCATGGGCGAGGGTGATGTCATCGAGTTGGCGCATCAGGGCAAGGCTCCGGTCTGAGGCGGGGAAATCCAGGGCCAATGTGTAGCCGGGCATTGGGAAGGAAAAAGGGCCGGATTGCGGCCCAAAGCGTTTCAATACGGACAAAACCGATCCAGTTTGGGCCGCGGCGATGGCCTGCATCAAGGCGGCGAGACCGGCGGCGGAGGTGTCATCGGGCAAGGCACATTGGAATTGCACGAAGCCTTCGCGGCCATAAAGCCGGTTCCAATCGGCCAACGCGTCGAGCGGGTAGAAATAGCTATCCCAATCGACCAGCGCATGGCCCGCGCGCCGCGCGCCGCGCCGCCAGTAGATGCCGTTGAGCGCGCGCAGCCACAGGCCGCGAAACACGAACGGCGGCGCGCCGAAGGGCACGGGCAGCTTTCGTTTGCGTTTCACGTTGAACGGGTGCCAGCCAAAGGGCAGGTCGGCGGGTGTCGCGTGCCGACCCAGCAGAAGCAGGGAATGGCCATGGTGCGGGCCGTCCGAGCAATCGATCCAGGCCACGGAATAGGGCGCATCGCGCGTGTCCTCAAAGGCGTCCAGCGTGGCGGCAAGCGAGGTCAGGGCGCGGGTTTCCTGCGCGATATACATCGTCTCGACACGGCGCAGGCGGATCTGCGCGCGCAAGATCACCCCGGTCAGGCCCATGCCGCCGAGGGTCCAGTCAAACAAGCTCTCGCCGGGGGCCGCGCGGGTCACGGCACCGTCCGGGCCCATCACCTCGACCCAATCCACGCAAGCGCGGAAGGAGCCGTCCAGATGGTGGTTCTTGCCATGCACATCCGCCGCAATCGCGCCCCCCAGGCTGACGTATTTGGTGCCGGGCGTGACCATGGGGAACCAGCCGCGCGGCAGGAACGTGTGAATGACATCGGCCAGCAATACGCCCGCCTCGGCCACCAGAACGCCATCTTCGAACGACAACATGCGGTCCATGCCGGTCATGGCGAGCGTTTGGCCGGGGTTCATCGCGGCATCGCCGTAAGCGCGCCCGTTGCCCCGCGCGATCAGCGGGGCGGACGCCACAGCCTCGGCCACATCGGCCTGCGACCAGGCGGAGACGACATTGCATTCGGCGCGCGGATACCGGCCCCAGCCGCTGATCAGGCTCATGGCGTGACCTCGCGGAAGACGAAACGGCGGTCGAGTTGATATTTGGTGACGTAGCCGATGGTCAGGCCGATCACCGCGCCCGCCTCGCGCGCGACATCGGTGCCCCAGATCATCCAGAACGCCGTCTCGGTCGCCCAGAAGATCACCGTCGTCACCACGCCCATGAGCGAATAAAGGCCAAACTGCTTGCCCTGCGCCGCCGCACCGGCGGTTTGGTCGAAGAAGATCCAGCGCTTGTCGAGGATGTATTTCACCATCAGCCCCGCCAATGTACCCACCACAAGCGCGAAGGTGAACCAAAGTCCTGTGGCGCCGCCAAGCAGGACGAGGCGTTGCACCGCAAGGTTCACGACCACGGCCACAACGGCAAACGCCGCATAGCGCAGGATGAGGGTTGTCCGTGTCATCCTTGCGCTCTGCGCGGTTGGGCGCGATCGAGTTGCGTGAAGATGTGCATTTGGGTCAGCGGTTTGGGCCTTTTGTCTGTCGGGCATGAACCTGCCCCAGGCCCCACGCCTTGGCCAGCATAAACTAGGGCGCGCATCGCCGCATTTGTATCGACAGCTGCGCGGTCGGTGGCTATCGTGATTGATGTTGATTTTATAGGGGAATTGCCTGCCATGAAGCTGCCTGTTGCATTGCGTTCGATCTCACTTGTGTCCGCGTTGGCGCTGATGGCGGGGGCTGCCCTGGCTCAGGACGACACAGCAGCAGAGCGCGCCGCAGCGGTCGAGGAGGCGCGCGCCGCCTTCGAGGCGTTGGCGCAGGCCTCGCTTGAGGCGGCGATTGACGAGGCTGAAGCGGTCGCAGGAGAAGACGAGGTCGCGGCGGAGACTGAGGCCGAGGGCGCGGGTG
>CAZPJO010000006.1:5424-19756 GCA_964586895.1 uncultured Roseicyclus sp. | reverse complement strand
CGGCGGCCGCCGCGGAGCGGGCCGATGGGGGCGGGGCCGCACAAGATGCGTTCGCAGAGTTGGCCGCAGAAACGGCGGCGCGGGCCGAGGCCGAGGCAGAAGCCGCGCGCGCCGAGGCGGTGGAGGCCGCACAATCGGCCTTTGCAGCCCTTGCAGCGGAACGCGAGGCCGAGGCGGCGCGCCAGGCCGCCGTCGCGGAGGCACAATCGGCGTTCGAGGCGCTGGCCGCAGAAACGGCGGCGCGGGCCGAAGCGAGGGTGGCACTTGAGACCTGCGTTGCGACCGCGGGCGCGCCGTCGGCCGAGAACTTCCTCACCGAAGAGGCGCAGGCGGCTGCACTCAACGCCCTGCGCGAGGCGCTGCCGTCTTGCCGGGACGCGGCGCGCGCGCTTCCTGATGAGGCGGGCCCGGCCTTCTTCCACCTCGCGACGGCGGCGCAGGCCTCGGGTCGTCATCGGCGCGCGGTTCCGCTTTATGAGCAGGCCGCCGAGGCCGGTGTCGCACCGGCGCTGACGCGGTTGGGGGATTACCACAATTTCGGCCTGCGCCCGGTACGCGAAGATGCCGAACAAGCCGTCGATTTCTATCGTCAGGCGGCCGAGGCCGGGGATCCGGCGGGCACGGCGACCTTGGCGTTCATGTATCGCCTCGGGCGCGGGGTGGAGCAATCGGGGGCGGATTACCTGCGCCTGATGGAGGACGCCGCAGAGAAGGGATATCCCTTTGCGCAGCAGAACCTTGCGCAGACCTACTTGACCGGTGAAGGCGTGCCGCGCGGCGAGTTCGAGGGCCTCGGCCTGCCCAATCCGCGCGCGGCAGTGCCTCTTTTGGTGGGGCTTGCCACGGCGGGCAATGCGGAGGCGGTGCAATCGCTGATCACGCTCTATTCCGATGGGGCCGAGGGGGTCCCGGCAAGCGATTTCCTACGCGGTGGCTGGGTCGATACGCTGGCTGAAACCGGCGATCCGGTGGGGCTTGCCGAACGTGGGTTCCTGTATGAGCAGGGCATTGGACGCCCGGCCAATGCCGAACGCGCCGCCGCCGATTACGTGGCCGCGCTTGAGACCGGAGAAATCGACATCGACACGATGCGTGGCACGGTCAGTGGCCAGACCCCGCCATGGGATCGCGACACGGCGATTGCGTTCCAGACGATCCTGGCCGAGCGGGGGTTTTACACGATGCGCATTGACGGCGACGTCGGGCCGGGCACACGCCGCGCCGCCGACGCGTTGGCCGCAGCCGCGTCCGAATAGCGGCCTAACGGTCCATCGCGTGATACTTCGCGTTCGGCATCATGTCGGACGCGATGGCAAAGCGGTTGGACATGTTGAAGAACCCGATGACGTCGGCAAGGTCGAAAATCTCGCCCTCCGTCAGCCCCGCATCGCGCAGCGCCTGACGGTCGGGGGTGTCGACCTCCCACGGGGCGGTGGTCAGTTTCCACGCGAAATCGAGCATTGCGCGTTGGCGCGGCGCAATATCGGCGACGCGGTAATTCATCACCAGCATTTCGCCCAGATGCGGATCGTCCGATAGCGCGCGGACGGCCTGCCCATGGGCCACGAGGCAATAATAGCAACGGTTGGCCGACGACACGACGACGGCGATCATCTCGCGTTCAAGCTTGCTGAGCCCGGAAGGGGCGAGCATGAGCGTGTTGTAATATTGCGCAAAGGCACGCAGCTTGTCCTGATTGACGGTGAAGGTGCGCAAGACGTTGGGCACCATGCCGAGCTTGTCCTGACAGACCTCAAGATAGCGCTGCATATCCTCGTCGAGCGTGTCGGGATCGGGCAGGTCGTAGATCGAGACGTGGTCGGGCTGTGGCATGGGGTCCTCCGGCGGTTGGCCGCGAAATTGGCGGGTCGGCGGGGGATTGTCCACTCAGATCGGAGTTGCGAGAGCGGCGGGCTTCATGTGCCGCTGCCGGTAGCCGCGCGGGGTGGTGCCGTATTGCTCGCGGAACAAACGGTGGAAATAACTCAGGTTTTCAAAGCCGCAATCCTGCGCGATGACGGCCACCGCGTATTCCGTGCCCGACAGCATCATCGCGGCATGCTGGATGCGGATGCGGTTGACGTATTGTGTTGGGCTCAGGCCAAGGTGACGCCGCGTTTCGCGGCAGACATGCGCTTGCGACCGGCCCGCCGCCTCGATCATCCCCTCCGCCCCACGCCGGAACACCCGCGGCTCGCGCGCCGCCTGCGCCGCGTCGATAAGCCAGGGGGGGGCGGGGGATTGGGCTTGGGCGGTGGCGTCAAGGACGTGGGTCATGATGGACAGAAGGAAATGTTCGATTTTGGCAAGGCTGCGGTGACTTGATTGCAGGCTGAGCATGGCGTTGACGGCGCGTTCGCGTTGCGGGCCGGCAAGGCGCAGGGAGATCGGAAACTCGGTGCTGGCCCAGAAAAACTCGCCTGCCAGTTCCGAGCCGTAGCGCGCGATCAGGTGATCGGCGGGGGCGCGGCGGAACATCACGTTGAGAAGGCGCGCGCCGGTTCCGGGGGCGGCTTGCAGGGCGTGGCGATCGGCGGGCCGGATGAAGGCCAGTTGACCGGGTTCCAGCAATTCCTCCAACCCGTTGATCCAATGGTGCACCTGCCCCTGCTCGACCAGAAAAAGCTCGTAATAATCATGGCTGTGCTCGATCACGGGCGGGGTTTCAGCCAAATGTTTGCGCGCGAAATGATAGGCGTCCCCATCCGGCAGGTAGGTATCAATCCTGAACATTTTTTGCGGCAAACGCATCGGAATAGGGGGCTTTCTGCAGTTGCGAAAGGAATGCAATTATCAAAATAGTGCATGTTTTTGTCAACAACGGGTCTGCAAAGGCCGCGCGAAGATGCTTTAGCGTCACAAACAGGGGAGGCGTGGTCATGGCAATTGCGCACAAGGATCTGGATCTGAGCTTTCGCCCGGCCGCGGCCGCAGGCGCGCGCCGGTTGAGCGCGGCAGAGATCACGCATTACAACACCCACGGCTTTGTGCAGCCTTTTCAAGTCTTTGCCCCCGAAGAGATCACGCGCATCCGGGCCTATTTCGACAGGCTGATGGCGGATCTCGGGCCCGATGGGGCGTATGGGATCAATTGCTATCAGGCACGGATGGCGGGGATCTGGGACATCGCCACGGATCAGCGCATCCTCGATCTGGTGCAAGACATCGTGGGGCCGGACATCATCTGTTGGGCGAGCGCGATTTTGTCAAAGAAACCGGAGGGTTCGCGCAATGTGCCCTGGCATCAGGATGCGTCATTCTGGAAGCTGTCACCGGCGCGCACGGTAACGGTTTGGCTGGCCATCGACGACGCGGATGCCGACAATGCGGCGATGCGATTCATCCCCGGCACGCACGCGCGCGGCGCGCTTGAAACCTCGGACATGGGGACAGACAGCGTGTTTCACAAAGGCATCGCGAATGCCGAGGATTATGGCGCGCCCTTCGTCAACGCGCTGAAGGCGGGGCAGATTTCGTTGCATGCCGATATGCTGGTGCATGGGTCGGAGGTGAACCGCTCGACGCGGCGGCGCTGCGGCCTGACGCTTCGGTATTGCAGCCCGGATAGCCGGATCGTGGACCCGGATTGGGCCCGCGGGGTGGAGGCGATCATCGCGCGGGGCCAGGATGCGCGCGGGCATTGGACACATCACCCACGGCCCGAGAACGACGATATCCTTGCGACGTCGAGCCCGCATGTGGTGGGAAACAACTGATGTTGAAAAAGCGCAATTTACGGATCGAATCCGGCGGTATAACCTTGGTATATCTTCCGTATAGCTCTGGTATAGACACGGGGCGAATTCGATGAAGATCACATGGTTCGGACATGCTGCCTTCAAGCTGAGCGATGCGCGCGGCTTTTCGGTGATCACGGATCCCTACACGCCCGACGGCGTCGGCTATGCGCCGATCCGCGAGAGCGCGGATGTGGTGATCATCTCGTCGGATGATGACAGCGCGCATTGCCGCGCCGATTTGATCCCCGGCGATCCCCTGGTTCTCAACGCGCTGGACGTGGCCAAGGCGGGCGGCGCGGGAGAGGCGGGGGGGCTGGCCGTGCATGCCATCGAGGCGATGGAATGGGAGTTGCACCCCGAACACGATATTCCGGGCCAGAACGGGATGTACCGGTTCGAGATGGATGGTTTGAAGATCGCGCATATGGGCGATGTGGGGAACCCGTTGACGCAAGCGCAGCAGGATTTCTTTGCCGATACGGATGTTTTGTTCGCGCTGGCGGGCGGATACCTGACGATCGAATTGCCGGATCTGATGGAGATGATCCACCGGGTGAAACCCAAGGTGGTGATCCCGATGCATTTCCGCACGCTTACCTACAGGCCACGCAACACGATGTGGATCGAGAGCTTTCTGGCGCATTTCCGCGACAATCATGTGGATTTCGCCTGCGCGCACACCATCGATCTGAACGTGGGCGATCTGCCGGATCATACCCGCGTGATGGTGATGGATTACGTGAGATGACCAGAGCGCCCCCCGGGGACGCCGGGGGCCACACAACCAAGATTTCAGGGAGGAAAGAGATGACAAAAACAACTCAGATGTTGCTCGGGACGGCGGCGATGACGCTGGCCCTTGCCTTTGGCGCACAGGCGCAGGATGTGGCGCGCGAGAACACGGTGATCTTCGATCTCGACCGGACCATCGCGGACCCCGAGAACTTCAACTGGATGACCGATGGCACCGGCATCCGGCGCATGCACGGCGCGCATCAGGCGATGTGGGAGCCGCTGTTCATCCTGAATTACAACACCGGCGAGCTTGAGGGATGGCTTGGCACCGAGGCCGTGTCCGATGATGACGGCGATGTCTGGACGATCAGCCTCCGTGAGGGGGTGACGTGGTCGGACGGCGAGGCATTCAACGCCGATGACGTGGTTTTCACGGTCAACATGGCGCTGGAGAACGAAGAGCTGACGGCGCGCGAGGTGGCCACGTTGCGCGGGCAGGTGGCAAGCGTTGAAAAGATCGACGATCTGACCGTGCAGTTCACGTTGAACGCGCCAAACCCCCGCTTTGCCGTGGAAAATTTCTGCGTGCGGATTTTTGGCAGTTTCCTGATCATGCCCGAACCTGTGTGGGCGGCGGCGGAAGATCCGGCGACGTTTACCTTTTTCCCGCCGATCGGCACGGGGCCCTATGTGTATCAGAGCAGCGCGTCGAACCGGGCGATCTGGGACCGGGCCGAGACGTGGTGGGGCGCCGAGACGGGCTTCATGGACATGCCCGAGCCGGAGCGGGTGATTTTCCTTGAGAGCGGCGGAGAGGAGAGCCGCGCGCAGTTGATGATCGCGGGCGAATTGGACGCGGCGCAAAACCTCAGCGTCGGCACGTTCGAGGCGATCCAGGCGCAGAATCCCGACGCGATGGCGTGGTATTCGGATTATCCCTATGCGGTGGCCGATCCCTGCGCCCGGCAGATGGAGGTGAACACGACAATCGCGCCGTGGGACAATGCCAACATGCGCCGCGCGGTGTCGATGATCATCGACCGCGAGCAGATCGTGAATATCGCGGCAGAGGGGGCGACGACGGCCTCGCGCACGATGTTTGCCGATTACGGCTCGATGAGGCCGTTCATCGATGCGGTCATCGAGGCGGGCCACGGGATTTCGCCGACGGCGGATGTCGAGGGCGCGCAGGCGTTGATCGAGGCCGAAGGATGGACCCGCGACGGCGATTATTACACGCGCGACGGCGAGACCTTGGCGGTTGAGATCCACGTCAATTCGGCATCGACGGAATACACCCGCACCATCGACATGGTGGTCGAGCAATTGCAGCGCGCAGGGATCGATGCGCGGTCGGTGCCGGTGGAAAACGGCGTGTTCTGGGGCGAGGTGTTGCCGTTCGGGGCCTACACGATGAGTTATTCGTGGTTGTCGTGCGGATCGGTGAACGAGCCGTGGGCGTCGATGGGCCGCTACGCGGTGGCCGATGTGGTGCCGGTGGGCGAGCGCAGCCCCGGGTTCAACAACACCGCACGCTGGGACGGCGCGGGCGCGGAGGCCTATTCCGCGATCGTGGATCAGATGGAGGGTATGGCGCTGGGTGATCCGGCGGTGCCGGGCATGGTGGCGGAGGCGTATCAGTATCTCGACGCCGAGATGCCGTTCATCCCGCTGGTGCAGGCGTTCAAGTTGATGCCGTTTGCCACGACCTATTGGGAGGGGTGGCCGTCGGCGGACAATTATTACAACCACCCGTTCTTCCATTGGAACAGCGGCCATCAGATCATCCATTCGCTTACACGCGCGCAGTGATGCGCGACCTGACGCGCGTGGAGTGATCGCGGTCTGAAAACGATGCCGGGGGCCGTGTGGTGCGGCCCCCGGTGAGCCGGACGGGACAGCACAGCAGGGGGAAGAAGATGGCCCGATATCTCGCCAATCGCGTGTTCACGCTGTTCCTGACGGTGTTCATCGCCGCGACGCTGATCTGGATCATCCCGCGCCTGTCGCCGGTCAATCCGGTGGACGCGATGTTGGGCCGGATGGCCGCGGGCGGCGGGACGGTCGAAAACTCGGGCGCGATCATGGAGCAGTTGATGGAGCGGTTCGGCTTCAACGATCCGTGGTATGTGCAATACTGGCTTTATATCAAGAACACTCTGACCTTCGATTTCGGCCTGTCGACGGCAAGCTTTCCGACGCCGGTGGCGCAGATGATCGAGGGCGCGTTGCCGTGGACCATCGGGCTCATGATGGTGGCTTTGATCATCACGTTCGTCATCGGCAACCTTTTGGGCGCGTTGATGGTGTGGGAGCACACGCCGCGCCCGTGGAAGGCGGTGATCCCGGCGGCGATGGTGTTCACCTCGATGCCGCCGATCTTGTCGGGTCTGTTGCTGATGTATGTGTTCTCAAGCACGATCCCGTTGTTTCCCTTGACGGGGGCCTACGGGATCCGGGTCGAGCCGGGCTGGAGCCTTGAGTTCATCGGGTCGGTCCTGCACCACGGGGTGCTGCCCGCGATGTCGATCGTGATCGTGACCTTCGGGTTCTGGGCGCTTGGCATGCGGGGCCTGATGATCACGGTACAGGGCGAGGATTACACGGTGCTGGCCAAGGCCAAGGGCCTCAAGAAACGCTACATCTTATACAAATACATGATCCGCAACGCGATCCTGCCACAGATCACGGCCTTTGCGCTCAAGATCGGGATGCTGGTCGCGGGGCAGGTCCTGGTGGAGCGCATCTTTGCTTATCCGGGCATGGGCAAGCTTTTGTATGACGCGATCCTGACGCAGGATTATCCGGTCATCCAGGGGGTGAGTTTCGTGATCATACTGATGACGGCGCTGGCGGTGTTTCTGGTCGATCTGCTGTATCCGCTGATTGATCCGCGCATCCGGTTGGGGGCGTGAGATATGAGTGAGCCATCGAACGCCGCCGCCCCCGAGACCGCCGCCCCTGATATGACCGGGCTGACCCGGCGGCAGATCAAGCGGATGAAGCGGTTCGACAACCCTTGGAACAACCCCAAGCTGATCTGGGGCGTGACGCTTCTGATGGGGATCATCGCGTTGGGCATTTTCGGGCGGCTGTTTTGGGATACGGAGCTTGTGTTCACCGGCGCCGTTATGCCGAGCCAGGCGCCCGTGGGCTTTGAGAACCTGCGCGGGCAGGTGGGCCTCGCGTCGAGCCCGTTGGGCACGGATGTGGCCGGGCGCGACCTTCTGGCGCTTTTGATCGTGGGGGCGCCGAATTCCCTGTTCGTGGGGGTCCTGGCAAGCCTGATCGGGATGTCCATCGGGATCTTCCTGGGCTTCACGGCCGGCTACACGGGCGGGCGCGTCGATGATGTGATCCGGGTCAGTTCCGACGTGATGATCACCATTCCCCCGCTTCTGATCCTTGTGGTGGTGCAGGCGAGTTTCGGGGATATCACGCTGACCATGATGGCGGTTTTGATCGCGGCGTTCGTCTGGCAATCGCCCACGCGCCTGATCCGGGCGCAGGTCCTGTCGATGCGCGAGAGCGGATATGTGCAGATGGCGCGGCTTTCCGGGGCGTCGGACCGGCACATCATGTTCCGCGAGATGCTGCCCAATCTGGTGCCGTATCTGTTCGGGTCCTTCATCGCGAATGTCACGACGTCGATTGTGACGGCGGTGGGGTTGGAGGTTCTGGGCCTTGGGCCGCAGCGGGTGCCGACGCTGGGGCGGGTGATTTATGATGCCATCGACAGCGCCGCGCTGACCCGCGACATGTGGTGGTGGTGGGGCTTTCCGACGGTGCTTTTGATGGTGATGTTCATCGGGCTGTTGTTGATCAACCTCGGGCTTGATGAAGTGTCGAACCCACGGTTGCGGAGGTTGTAATGCGCCAACGTTTCGCATGTCGCGCCCGGCGACCCGCCGGGCAGCCCCCGACCGCCCCCACGGGCGGGGGCTTCACCCCCACCCGCGGCCGGGGACCGCCCTCATCACTGAATTCAGACAATGCAAACAGCCCAAACCTATCACGATCACGGCCACGGACCGGCCACTGACAGCATCACGCTGAACTATGACGCGCGCTTTCTGCTCCGCAAGGTTTTGACCACCCAGGCCGGGGCACAAATCCTTGTTGATCTGCCTCAGACCACCTCGCTGAATCACGGGGGCCGTTTGCGCACCGAGGATGGCGAAATCGAAATTCTCGCCGCCCCCGAACCCTTGTTGGAAATCACCGGAGACCACCTCCTTCGGCTCGCGTGGCACATCGGCAACCGACATATGCCCTGCCAGATCGAAGACACCCGGCTGTTGATCCAACAGGACCACGTGATCCGCGACATGCTGGAAAAACTTGGCGCGACGCTGCGCGAAGTCACCGAACCCTTCACGCCCGAAGGCGGTGCCTATGGTCACGGGCGCACGCATTCCCATGCCCACTGACGCGCAGCTTCTGACATTGGCGCAGTGGTTTTCGCCAGCCTACCCAGTGGGGGCATTCAACTTCTCCCACGGGTTGGAAGCGGCTGTGGAGTCCGGTCAAGTTCGCACCCGTAAGGATCTTGCAGAGTGGCTCGAAGCCGTGCTGCGGCACGGGGCAGGTACGTCAGATACGTTGTTTCTGGCCGCAAGCTACTTCGCGGAAGACGCGGACGCGGTGACAGACATTGATGCCAGATGTCGTGCCTTTGCGCTGTCGAAGGAACGGCTGGATGAGACTGCAAAGCAAGGTGCCGCCTTTGCCCGCGTCACGGCGGATGTGTGGGGCAATGATATGCCCGCGCTGACCTATCCCGTGGCAGTGGGCCGTGCAGCGTTCCTTGCCAATCTGCCTTTGCGTGCCACGGCAAGCTGTTACCTGCATGCGTTTATCAGCAACCTGATCTCTGCCGCGCAGCGCCTGATGCGGTTGGGTCAGACGGATGCGCAGGCGCTGGTGCACGCGCTGTCCCCGCTCTGCGCCGAAATTGCGCGTGAAAACGCGGATGGTGATTTGACCCGCATCTCTGGCACGGCGTTCCTCGCCGACATCGCCGCGATGCGACACGAAACCCAGTATTCGAGGATTTTTCAAACATGACCCAGATGAATGGCCCGTTGCGTGTTGGGATCGGTGGCCCTGTTGGGGCGGGCAAAACCACGCTGACTGCGCGGCTTGCGGAATTGCTAAAGGAGCAGCATTCCATTGGTGTGATCACCAATGATATTTATACGCAAGAGGACGCAGAGGCGTTGATGCGCATGCAAATCCTGCCGCAGGATCGCATCATCGGCGTTGAAACCGGGGGCTGTCCGCATACGGCCATCCGCGAGGACGCCTCGATCAACCTTGCCGCTGTCGCGCAAATGCAAGACCGCCACCCGGATGTAGAGGTCGTGTTGATCGAATCCGGAGGGGACAACCTGTCCGCGACCTTCAGCCCGGAATTGGCAGATGTGACGATCTATGTGATCGACGTGGCCGCAGGCGAAGAAATCCCGCGCAAAGGCGGCCCGGCCATCACGAAATCGGACATTCTGGTGGTCAACAAAACCGACCTCGCTCCGCATGTGGGGGCCTCGCTGGACGTGATGCGCAGCGACGCGGCGCGCATGCGACCCGACCTCCCGGTGGTGTTTGCGTCTCTCAAGTCCGGCGCAGGGTCACAGGACGTCTTAAGTCACCTCAAAGCCGTGTCCGGGATCACGTAGCGTCGGTTTTGGGCGGTGGAGTCGCCGCAGGAGCACCCAAGGTCAAAGCCCTTTCTCGGCCGCCATGGAATTCGATCAACGCATCCTGATCCGCGAAGGCTTGTGCGTCGGCCGCTTCGGGGTCAACCAGCACTCGCATCTCGTGTTCCAGCGCCGCTAAGGTCTCCGCGTACGCTGGATCGCTCGCAAGGTCGGTGAGCTCTTCAGGATCGGCCACCAGATCAAAAAGCTCCGGCGCGAAGCCAACATACCAGTTCAACTTCCAGCGCCCGCGTCTCAGCATGAACGCACCCGAGACCGCACCCGCCGCGTGGTATTGGGACAAGATCGCGCGGTCCAGATCGTCCGGCTCCCTTGCGATCTGCGCCAAATCCCGGCCATCACAGGTGAAATCCAACCCGAAATGCGCCGGAATTGTTGCGGACACATCAAGCAAGGAAACAGGCGTGTGGCACACTGTGTTTGGTATGCCCGGTCCCGTCATGATCAAGGGAACGGCCACGCTTTCCTGATACAGGGTCGACTTCCCCCATAGCCCGCGCGCGCCCACGTTGTCGCCATGATCGGACGCATAGATCACGGTTGTGCTCTCGGTGAATCCTGCGGCGTCGAGTGCGGACAGGATCTGCCCGACATTGTGATCCATCCATGAACACAACCCATAATAGCTTGCCATCGCAGCCAGCCTTTCCTGTGGATCAGTGAACTTGGCCTCGCTGTCCATCATTGCGTTCTGCTTTTCGACCCATGGGTGACGCTCATAACCTGTGTCCGGATGCAGTTTGACCTCTGGCAACTGGTCAGTCGGATAGAGGTCATAAAACTCCTGCGGCACCACCAACGGGAAATGCGGTGCGACCAGCCCGACATACAGGCACCAAGGCTGCCCCTCAGTCGAAGCAGCGCGGTCGCGCAGCCAGTCCCGCGTCCGGTTTGTGACAGAGGCGTCGTAATCCGTGTAAGCGCTGGTGCCGGGGCCGATATAGGAACCCAACATACGGCCATCTTTGACCACGACCCGCTCGTCCTCGCGCCGCAAGGACGCCCAGACCATACCCACACCGCCCGCCACCTGCATGGGGATGTGTTCCACATCGAACCCGGCAGGGTCTTGCGCGTCGCGGTAGTGCAGCTTCCCGATACTTTCCACAGGAACTCCCGCGTCCTGCAGGGCGTGCCCCCATCCTTTGGGCGTGCCTGTGTACGGCATCGCATTGTCCCACAGCCGGGTTTTGTGCACGTGTTGTCCTGCTGCAAAAGCCGCGCGAGCCGGAACGCAGATCGGCGACGGCGTGTAGGCATCGCTGAACCTCACGCCTCTTGCTGCCAAAGCGTCCAGATTGGGCGTTTGCACAAACGGGTGTCCGGCGCAGCCCATCGCGCGGGCCTGATGTTCGTCGGACATGATGATAAGCAGGTTGGGTTGGGACATGTGCGCCTTTCTCGTGCAGGTGTCAAAGCATCAGCGGCTTTAACCGGCACGTCAATGTCAGCGTTGACCCCATTGACCCCCTGTGAGTGAATGGGCCCTGCCTCATTTGTGAAAGGGAGCCACCAATGACCCGCCCCAACATCTTGCTTATCTCGTCTGACCAGCAACGTGCGGATTGCTTCGGCTTCATGGGGCGCAACATCAAGACACCCCATCTGGACCAGCTCGCGGCGGACGGCACGCACTTCACCAGTTGCATCACGCCGACGGTCGTCTGCCAGCCCGCGCGGGCCTCGATCCTGACGGGTCAGCTGTGCAGAACTCACGGGGTGCATGACAATGGCATCGATCTTGATCCCGCGATTGGGGAAAAGGGCTTTGCCGGGGCGATGGCCGCGGCTGGGTATCAAACCAGCTATTTCGGCAAGGCGCATTTTTCGACCTATCACACCTATGAACCCACCGGCTCGCCAGAATGTTTGCGCTCTTCAGAACAGTATGGAGAGGACTGGAATGGCCCTTACATGGGCTTTGAACATGTCGAACTGATGCTGGTCGGGCATAACTGGTGGGCGCCCGAAAAACCTCCGCGCGGGCAGCACTACGAACGGTTTTACCACCGAGACGGGCGCGGGGATGAAAAGACAAAGCTGATGTGGGACAACGCCGGCGACACGAAGGACGCCGCACAGACCTGGCATTCGCGCCTGCCTGTCGCGTGGCACAACACGCCCTGGACGGCGGATCGCGCGATTGAATGGCTGACGCATGGGCGCGACGAGGACAAGCCGTTTTGCACATGGGTCAGCTTCCCAGACCCGCATCACCCGTTTGATTGCCCTGAGCCTTGGTCGCGCCTTCATGACCCTGAGGATGTGGACCTACCAGAAAACCGGACGCGATCCTATGAAGGACGCCCATGGTGGCACCGCGCGGCGATGGAAGGGGAACCGGCGGATCCGAAATTTGCTGAAATCCGCAAAGCCTACAGCCGCATTCCCGAACAGACTGACGATCAATTGCGCGAGATCATCGCCAACACTTACGGGCAGATTGCGTTGATCGACCATCAGGTGGGGCGCTTGATGAACGCTCTGGTCGATGCGGGTCTCGATGAGAATACGATCGTGATCTACATTTCGGATCATGGAGATTGGCTGGGCGATCACGGCCTGATCCTGAAAGGGCCCATGCATTACGAGGGCCTGTTGCGCGTGCCAATGATTGTGCGCGGTCCCGGCGTGCGTGCGGGGGCGGTCTGTGATGAGCCGGTCTCCACGCTCGATCTTGGGCCGACCTTCTTTGATTATGGTGCGGCAAAACCCTTGCAGACCCAACACGGCGCTACGCTGCGCCCGTTGCTGGAAACGCAGGACGCGACGAGAGATTTCGCGTTGAATGAATGGGGTCTGCTGCCGGGTCGCGTGGGTGTGGCGCTTGAACTGCGGACTGTGCGCACGCGACACCACAAGATGACGGTTGATCTGAACTCCGGTGCTGGTGAGCTTTATGATCTGGTGGCCGATCCGGGCGAGATGCAGAACCTGTTTGATGACCCCGAAACGGCAGAGCTGCGCAGCACTTTGGAAGGCTATCTGGCTATGCGGCCAAAGGATACCCGCCCCGATGGGGTGCCCGTTGGAACTGCGTGATCCAGTCTATTCCGTGACGCGGACGATATCCGTGCTCCACCGTGCGCAATTGTGGGTCAGAGTCTCTGATGGGGTGCCGTCCGTGAACAGCGTATCCACCTGCCGGAGCGAACAGATGGTCATTGGCGCCTTGCGCTGAAACTTCACGTGGTCACTCACGACCATCACTTTGCGGGACCGGTCGATGGCAGTTTGACTGACCATCACCTCTTGCCCATCAAAGTCGAGAAGATCCCCGTCCTCGTCGATGGCAGAACAGCCAAGGACGGAGATATCGAACTTGAATTGCTGCACCATACGTGCGGCCAACGCGCCAACAAGACCGTTGTCGGTCTGACGCAGAGTGCCGCCCGTGACGATGATCTGAGCGTTCCGGTTGGGCGCGAGGATCGTGGCGATATTCAGATTGTTGGTCACAACCAGCAGGTTTTCGCGATCCAAGAGTTCTTCCGCCACGGCTTCCGTGGTTGTTCCGATGTTCATGAACACAGAAGAGCCATTGGTGATGCGGTCCGCGCAGGCCTTGGCAATCGCCCGTTTGCCGTCCTCATTCAGGCGGCGACGTTCCTCGTATTCGATATTCACCACGCCCGACGGCAGTACCGCGCCGCCATGCACCCGGTCGAGCCGTCCCATGTCGGCAAGATCCGCCAGATCGCGGCGGATGGTCTGCACGGTCACATCATACTGCTCCGCAAGCCCGTCCACGGTCACTTTGCCGTCCCGCCGGGCCTGTTCAAGGATCTCCCGCTGTCGAAAACTGCCCACCATCTCGCTCTCACGCCCGTGCGTCATTTTGGTTCGGTTTGCTGTTATCGTAAGTTGCGATCTCGACAAACCCCAAAAACGAACATAAACGAACATTCGTATTAATTCACATTGCGACTCACCTCGCGCGTGATCGGAGGCCCGTTTTGGACGCGACACAGACACAAGAGCCGGTTGATCTGTTCATCATCGGCGGGGGCATTAATGGCTGTGGCATTGCGCGCGATGCTGCGGGCCGGGGTCTGAATGTAGAACTGGCAGAGATGAATGATCTGGCTTCCGCCACTTCGTCTGCGTCGACCAAGCTGTTCCATGGCGGTCTGCGGT
>CAZPJO010000006.1:0-5414 GCA_964586895.1 uncultured Roseicyclus sp. | reverse complement strand
TGCGCTTGGTGCGCGAGGCTCTGATCGAACGGGAAACGCTGCTGAAAGCCATGCCGCATATCTCGTGGCCGATGCGGTTCGTGCTGCCTTATCACCCAAAGATGCGGTTCGAAGGGGACACGCCGACAGGCAAGCTGTTGAGCTTTGTGATGCCTTGGATGAAAGGCCGTCGCCCGGCCTGGCTGATCCGGTTGGGTCTGTTCATGTATGACAATCTGGGCGGGCGGAAGTTCCTGCAAGGCACGACGTCCCTTGACCTTGCGGGCAGCCCCGAAGGCGCGCCACTGCAAGACCGGTTCGCGAAAGCCTATGAATATTCGGATTGCTGGATCGAAGACAGTCGCCTTGTGGTGCTGAATGCCCGCGATGCGCAGGCGCGTGGCGCCACAATCCATACCCGGACCAAGGTCGTCTCGGCTGAGCAGGTCGATGGCATGTGGCAGATCACTTTGGAGACCGACGGCACGCGCCGCGTCACACAGGCGCGGATGTTGGTCAACGCCGGTGGCCCGTGGGTCGAAGACATCCTGCGCAACAAGGCCCGCATCAATTCCAAGGAAGGTGTGCGTCTTGTGCGCGGCAGCCATATCGTGACGCGCAAACTGTACGACCACGACAAGTGTTACTTCTTTCAAGGCGAAGACGGGCGGATTATCTTCACCATCCCGTATGAGACCGATTTCACGTTGATCGGAACCACCGATGCGGACCACGACGACCCGGATCAAAAACCCGTCTGCACGGAGTCTGAACGAGATTACCTGATCGAATTCGCCTCCAACTACCTCAAGCAGCCGATTACGCAGGACGATGTTGTCTGGAGCTATTCTGGTGTGCGTCCGCTTTACGACGATGGCGCATCTTCGGCCACAGCGGCGACCCGGGAATATGTTCTGAAACTGGACCGGAGCGCGGGCGCGCCGTTGCTGAATGTGTTTGGCGGCAAGATCACAACCTATCGCTGCCTCGCGGAAGCTGCGTTGGAACAGATCGCGGAGGTCTTTCCAAATGTGGCGGAGCCTTGGACGGCGGGCGTTGCGCTTCCCGGCGGAGATTTCCCGGTCGATGGCGTGCAGGCGTTGACGCAGAAGCTTGTCGCGCAATACCCGTTTCTGTCATCGCGCTGGGCGACGCGGCTAATCAAGGCTTATGGAACGGAAGCCTTTGACGTTTTGGGTCAGGCCAAATCAGAGGGCGATCTGGGTCAAACATTCGGAGCCAATCTGACAGAGGCCGAAGTGCGCTGGCTGATGGACAAGGAATTCGCGCGCGAGGCCACCGATATCGTCTGGCGACGTTCCAAGCTGGGCTTGCGCATGACACAGGACGAGATCGCAGGGCTGGATGCGTGGATGTCCGAGACCCTTGCCTCAGCCGCCTAAGTAAACCTGCGCCATCCGACGCGCTGTGTTGATGAACTTCGTGTTGCGCGCGGCACCGCCGTCTTCGTCCATGCGGGTTATGTTCCACCCAACATAAGTGGTCGCACGCAGGGCCATGAACAGGTCCAGATGCGCCGTGTCGATGGGACGAAGCGAACGATACCCGCCAAGAAGCGCGTCTTTGATCGTCGGGAATTGAGCTTCATCGGACAGCTTCAAGAGGGCTGTTGAGATGTCGAACAGGCGGAATCCAAAGCCACCATCATCAAAGTCGATCAGCGCAATGCTCTGCCCATCTGTCATGGCGTTTGTCGGGACAAGGTCCGCATGAATCAGGCCATAGTCGAGGCTGCTTTCAATCTGCGACAGGTCGGCATCTGCTTTGGATCGGAAGGTGTCGAACAGCGTGCGATCTTGCAAGGAAAGGGCGGGATTTTCCCAGAACCTGTCCCACAAGGGTGCCGCGCCCAACAAGCCGTCACGATCCCACGCGCAGCGGCTGAAACTTTCCGGAAGATCCCACGCATCGGACACCAGATGCAGCTTAGCCATCTCTGCGCCGAGTGCTGAGAACAGGTGGGTCTTGTCGGGCAGGTCTGGGACGTCGATCAGCGGTTGGCCGGGCAGCCAATCAAGCATGTCGATCTGGGTGCCTTCTACAACGTGCAAAAAGGCGCCCGACGTGGATGCCACAGGCGCGGGCACCGTGATCCCACCACGCGCGGCTTCTGCCATCCAATCAAGTTCGGAGCGCAGTTCCGCATCCGTGCGGTATCCCTTGCGATGGAGGCGAAGCGCGAACGACTGGTCTGCGTGGTCCACGCGATAGACTGCGTTTTCTCGCGCGGCAATCAATCGGAACTGCGCGCCATCCATGCCCCAGAGCGACAGAGCTTTTGCGACGGTTTCCGTCATAGCGCGGTGTTTGTCAGAACATGGTCCAGTGTATCAAACAGCAGATCCGCGTTTTCGACAGAAAACGGCATCGGAGGACGGATTTTAAGGGTGTTCTTATGTCGCCCGAGCTTGGACAGAATGATCCCGTTCCGGCGCATTTCATTGATAATCGTGTCGGCATAGTCGCTGGCCGGTGATTTGGCGGTGCGATCGGTCACGAATTCCGCCCCGAAGATCAAACCCGAGCCACGCACGTCACCGATGACCTCATGTTTGGCCATCAACTTAGTCAGTCGCGCCTGCGCATGTGCGCCGACTTTGGCTGCGTTTTGCATCAGGCTCTGGGCCTCCATCTCCTCCAACACGGCCATTGCCGCAGCACAGGAGACCGGGTTGCCACCGAAGGTGTTGAAGTACCGATATCCTTCACGAAACGTCTTCAGGATGTCGCGCCCGGCGATCACTGCGCCCACAGGATGCCCATTCGCCATGGGCTTGCCGAGGACCACAATATCCGGGGTCACACCCATCTTTTCATGCGCCCACATATGGCTGCCGGTGCGGCCAAAGCCGGATTGGACCTCATCACAGATCAGCAATCCGCCCGCATTGCGCACAACTTCCGCCACAGGTGCAAGCCAGCCATCGGAGTTGTCCGGGAACCCTTCATTCAGGAAATAGGGGCAAACAACCAACGCCGCGAACCCTGTGCCAGAGCCTTCATGTGCCGCGATCTGCTTTGCCACGGCCGAGGCGAAGCGCGTGCCATCCGGGTCCGGCGCGCGGTAGCTGTCCGGCGCTGTGACAAACCGGAAATACTGGTCGAG
The DNA here is from genome assembly GCA_964586895.1 of uncultured Roseicyclus sp. Taxonomy (GTDB): domain Bacteria; phylum Pseudomonadota; class Alphaproteobacteria; order Rhodobacterales; family Rhodobacteraceae; genus Gymnodinialimonas. The sequence continues at coordinate 2,308 of CAZPJO010000006.1, read as the reverse complement.
CCCAAAGCCGGCTGTCGGGACATTGGATTTGCTCAGCTGGCTCACGAGGGCGGTGTTGCCATGATAGGTCGCGTCCGTGGCGATGATCCCGCGTTTGCCGGTGACTGCCTCGGCCATGCGAAGGGCGATATCGTTCGCCTCTGACCCCGTGCAGGTCATGATCGCCGTGTCGAGTGATGACGCCATGGTGGCCGTCAGGCGTTCCACATAATCAAGGATCAGGTCGTGCAGGTACCGCGTGTGTGTGTTGAGCGTGCTGGCCTGACGGTGGATCGCTTCGACTACACGCGGATTGCAATGCCCCACATGGGGGACGTTGTTGTAACAATCCAGATACTGGCGGCCATCTGCATCCCAAAGCCACACACCGTCGCCTTTCACGAAATGCACGGGTTCTTCGTAAAAGGTGGACATTTTTGGCCCCAGGAGCCGCGCCCGCCGGGCGATCAGATCAGCAGTTTTCCGGGGAAGAGCCATAATGGAATGCGCCTCTGTGTTGATCGTCGTGTCCAAGGGTGCAGGTCGGGTCTGGCGCATGTGCGTCATTTACTTAACATGACAAATAGGTACATGGAAAAGTGTTGGTGGCCAACTGATACCGCAGTCAATTGAGACGACAAGGCTGAGTTTGTCGCGGGTGCCGCTTCATGACAGAGTGATTGGGACGCAAAGGAGACCCAAGATGCGCATGCGTGCCACACATGATTACCCATCCAGACGCTCTGCCGTGCTTGCAGACAACATGGTCGCCACGTCACAACCGTTGGCGGCGCAGGCCGGGGTGTCGATGTTGGCCAAAGGCGGCACTGCAGCGGATGCGGCGGTCGCAACGGCAATTGCGCTGACAGTGGTGGAGCCAACCGGAAACGGCGTTGGGTCTGATGCATTTGCGATCCTGTGGGATGGCAAGGAACTGCACGGGTTGAATTCGTCGGGCCGCGCGCCGGCTGCATGGACTCCGGAAAGGTTCGCCGGGCGACAGGACATGCCCAGCACCGGGTGGGACAGCGTTACAATACCCGGCGCAGTCGCCGCTTGGGTGGCTATTTCGGACCGGTTCGGAAAGTTACCGTTCGAGACGCTGTTTGAGCCTGCCATCAAGTTGGCGGAAGGAGGCTTCCTCGTCTCCCCCAAGATCGCGCAACTCTGGGCGCTGGGGCTTGAAAAGCTGTCCGGTCAACCGGGCTTTGCAGCGGCCTTTGCCACAAACGCGCGCGCGCCCCGAGCAGGTGAAAGATTTTCCAATCCCGCACTCGCGAAAAGCCTGCGCCTGATCGCGCAGAGCAAGGGTAAGGTATTTTATGAAGGCGACTTGGCCAAGGCGATGGTCGCAGCGTCGGACGCGCAAGGCGGTGTGATGAACCTCCAAGACCTCGCAACCCACAAAGCGGAATGGTGTGGAACAATTTCGCACGCTTTTGATGATGTGGCTTTGCACGAAATTCCACCCAACGGACAGGGGATCGCTGCGTTGATCGCATTGGGGATATTGTCCAATACGAATATCCGAGAGCTATCCGTCTCTGACCCGCTGGCGTACCACTTACAGATTGAGGCGATGAAACTGGCCCTGCGCGATGCAGAGAGCTACGTCGCTGATCCCGATCATATGACCGACGTTACCTCCGGTGATATGCTGGACACGGCGTATCTTGCGGAACGTGCTGCGTTGATCAACCCGGATCAAGCGCAGGATTTCGGGGCCGGCGCGCCGAAACGCGGCGGGACGGTATACCTGAGTGCCGCAGATGCGACCGGCATGATGGTGTCCTTCATCCAGTCAAACTATGCCGGGTTCGGCTCGGGCGTTGTGGTGCCGGACACAGGTATTCACATGCAAAACCGTGGATGGGGCTTTTCGCTCGACCCCGATCACCCCAATTGCGTGGGGCCGGGCAAGCGTCCGTTCCATACGATTATTCCGGGCTTTCTGATGGGCAAGGACGGCCCCTTGATGAGCTTTGGGGTCATGGGCGGGCCGATGCAGGCGCAAGGGCATGTGCAGATGGTTCTGCGCACGCAGCTTTGGGGCGAAGACGTGCAAATGGCTGTCGATGCGCCGCGCTGGCGGGTGACGGAAGGACTTGGCGTGGCCTGCGAAACCACGATGCCACGCCAGATCACAGACGCGCTGACCGCCAAAGGGCACGTTTTGGCATTCGAGGAACCGGAAGCCGCGTTCGGCTTTGGCGGGGCACAGTTGATCCATCGGTTGCCCAGTGGCGGCTATGCAGGCGGATCGGACCCCCGCAAGGACGGCGCAGCCATCGGGTTCTGAGACGCGCCGTCAGGCGAGGCGATCGGCCCG
>CAZPJO010000005.1:0-29052 GCA_964586895.1 uncultured Roseicyclus sp. | reverse complement strand
GTGTTCAGACCGTGACGGTCTGGACATTGGCCAGGGTGTCGATCCCGCCCCCTGCCTGATAGAGCATGTGCGCGTAATATGTCCCCGACGGCAATGCCACGCCATGGGTGCGTGACGCGGCCGTGTTGGCCAGCGCGTCGATCTCGAATTTCGCCGCCACGCCTGCCGTACCCTGTTGCGCGGCGAGGATTTCGACAGCAGACATCGGTGTGGCCGACGATGACAAGATAATGGTGCCCCAGCCGCTGCGTGACGCGGTGAACCCGTATGTCACGGCCCCGCCGGACTGGCTGGCCGACACCCCGGACAGGGTCGCAGCCCCCCACCACGTATAGCCCGACTGGTTGTTGCGGATGGTATATTCCGTGCCTGACGCGCCCGCGATCTGGTTGCTGTTGCTGTCGAACCAATTGTCCTCGATCAGCAGCGTCCGACCCGGGTGCATCGCCGCCGTGGTGGCCGTGAAGCTGAGCGGACGCCCCCCGCTGAAGTTGCTTTCGATCTCCAGCGGACAGATGTTGTGGTGGAAATGCGTGTCGCCCTGGCGCGGATTGGTGCCGTAGATGTTTTTCCGCAGACCGTTGGAGGCATAGCCGCGCATCCGCCCGCGCGAGGCATAGCGGCGCTTGCCCTGATCGGCGTTGAAGAAACAGCCGTAGATCTCGACCCCCGATGGCGGCGACTGCCCCGATTGGTAGGGATCGGAATGCGGATCAAGCGCTTGCCACACCGCGTTGGACGAGGTCGCCGAGGCAAAGTTCGGCGCGGTGCCGACCGTCCCGTTGGCCATGCACAGCTTGATCTGGTAGCCGCTGGCCGCACTGAAGACGATATCGCCCCGGTCATAGACGGTGGAGTTGTTCCATTCGGTGGCGTCCTGCGGGATGTTGGTGGCCGGATCGAAATACAGGTAACGCCATTCGCCCCCGAAACTGCCCTTGATGCCATCCTGTCCGAACGCCTCGAACGAGCAGAATTCCATCAAGGTGATGAAGGGATACGAGGAATTGTCACTGGTGCCGTGGTTCATGACGGCGGTGCCGGTGAACGGCCCGTCGGCATATCCCGGCGCTTCCTTGAACCAGCAACGCGTCAAACGCGCGATCGTGGTCGTGTTGTTGATCCCGAACTCGAACACGGCCACCGATGCGGCCCCGCTTTCGATATAATCGATGCGCCCGCTTTTCGGCACGGCGGGGGGGGCGAATGTGCAGTTCGAGATCGTGTCGATCACGCAGCCGTTCGAGAACAGGAACACGGTGCCCGTCGCGGCAAAATCCCACCCATCCAGATCGCCTGCGTTGCCGCTTACGGTCACGGTATTGTTGCCCGCATTATAGCTGTAGCCGGTCGGCAATTCGGCGGCATTGGCGATGAGGGTTTTCGGGGTACGGCCCTCGATCCACCAATCCGGCCGGGTATGCCAGCGTTCCCGCGCAAGGCGTTCCACCTCTGCGCGCGCCGGGGCGGTGGGGTTTGCGAAGGCCATCAACGGGAAGCTTCCCCCCGTTGGTGCTGACCCGTTGAAGATCGTATTGACCGTGATGTCCAAAGCCATATCAAGCACTCGCTATATTGAGGGTGATGAGTTCCGCCGCGCGCGTCGTCGTCCAGGTGAACCCGTCACCGGTTGCGCCCGCCGCGACCGGGGCACTTGCAAAGCCCACTGAAACGCCTGCGACCCCGCTGCCGCCCAGGGCGGTTGCATCAAGCGTGGTGACACCATTGGCGGCGATCTCGCCGGTGTGGTCGCCGCGGTCCATCGCCAGCACCGACATCAGGTAGCCATCCATGGCTGTCCCGCTTGTGCTGAGCTCGGTGGCACCGGTCGTCCCGTCCGCGGCAAAGGGCGTATGCGCACCGATGGACTGGCTTGCCCCGGTAAATTCGTACAGCCGGATCTGGCCTGCAGTGATCGTGCCAGCGGCGCTGTTGAACATCACGGTGCCGGTGCCCGAAGGGGCGGAAAGCAGTGCGAAAGCGATCTGCGGCTTGCGCCCGTTGGTGTTCGACGGCCCGATGATCGTCATCGAGGTGCCAACGCCGAAGCTGCGCCCCGCGGCCCCGAAATCGGCCTGGATATCGGACAGATCCACCGCGTTCGTGATCCCGTTCAAGGCAATGGCCGCCACCAGAAGGCGATCCGATCCAGACCCGATCACGATGGAGGAGCTCTCATAGGGGAAGTTATTCTGGCTGCTGTCATGGGTCAGTCCGGCGACCTGTTGCGCCACGGCAATAGCCTGCGCCGTGCTGCTATTGGAGACCGTGATCGCGACCCGTTCGGCCGCGCTGAGGTTGTCGGCGTCATCGTAGAAATAGAGGGTCAATTCCCGCGCGCCGTCCGGTGTGGTCGGTGTGACCGAGATCGTGTCGCTGCCGCCAGCGCTGGTGACGGTGAAGCTGCCGGTCTCGTAGACCGCGCCCGACCAGCCGCCCGCGACGCTGAAGCTGGGGGCGGCGCCGGGATCATGGCTGGCCCAGACGGCGCTGGCCGCACCGCTGGCCTCCGTGAGGCCGATCGTCAGAGTGCCGCCGGCATAGCTGGCCGACGTGATCACCGGGGCGATGGTGTCGCCCGATACGGTGGTCGTGGTCGTGGCGCTGGCCGTCGGCGACCAGGGGCCATTGCCATTGCCGTTGACCGCACGGGCCTGCACCTCGACGGTGGTGCCCTCAGTAAAGCCCGTCAGGGTGAGCGGGCCGGTGACGTCCGTCACCAGGGTCCAGCTGCCGCCGGAAATCCGGTGGCGCAGGTCGCGCTGCACAATGGGCTGCCCGCCATCGGCGGGGTCGGCAGGCAGGGTGACTTCGACCTCGCTCGCGGCGGGCAACAGGGTCGGGGCCGCCATTGCGGCAGGCACATCGCTGACCTGGAATGTGGCAAGCGTGCCAAGCCTGCCGATCTCGTAATCCGTGCCCATGGCAATGCCCAGGGCGGCGGCGTCGACGGCGCTCAGCGGCAGGGTGCCGGAGAGGAACCGGGCGTTCCCCCAATCCGGATCGCTGGCGGGTTTGATAACAAAATCTGCCATGTGTTACCTCTTTCGGTGTCAGGCCTGAACGGCAAAGGTGCCGTCGCCGTTGTTGGTGATCTGCGGCGCCGCATCGGGGGGGGGCGCGCTGGAGAGGGTGAAGCGCCCGTCGCCTGTGTCGGTGATCTGCCAGGGTTGCGGGCTTGTGGTGGTGACCGATTTCGGCGCGCTGTCGGGACTGGGGCCGAAGATATTTTCCGAGCGCAGGCGCAGCGTGGCCGGGACGCCATCGGTGAACAGATCCATCAGATCATGGCTGCCGGTGGCAGCACTCGGCAGGGGGGTCCAGGGGCCCCCGTCGACATTGTAGAAGATCACCTTCAACGCATCGCCGCCATCGTCGGGCAAGGCCGTGATGCTCAGGCGGGCATCGCCGCCGGTGCCGAGGTTGGTGATCGACCAATCCCCGGGCCCGAAGGCCGCAGGTTCGCCCACCTGCGGAGCATTCGTGGTGAACACAGGCGAGGACACGATGGCACTGTCCTGACCCGCCGCATCCTCTTGCACGAAATGCAGGTGATACGCGGTGGCAGCACTCAGGGTGCCGCCGCTGACGGCTTGCGCGCCGGGCTCGGTGATGGGCTGACTGTTGGCCGCTTTCAGGGGGCCGATCGCGGGCGGCGTGGGCGATGTCGACACCATCCAGTAAAGCGTGCCCGCGCCGGTGTCGGTGGTGACCGTACCGCTATAGCCCGTCTCGCCAACCGGCGCGGCGCTGGCCCCGCTGAGTTGCGGCAGGCCCGTGACGATGCCCGAGGCGATGATCTGCCAGGGCGACCACAGGTCCGGCGCTTCCGTGACCTGCACGCGCAGCTGCATCCAGAACTGGCCCCCTGCACTGCCCGGGGGCACCTCCAGGGCCGCGGTGGATGTGGCCGGCACGACCTCGATGCCATCAAGCATCAGCCGGTACTGGCGCTGCGCAACGCTGGCCTGCGCCCCGTCATAGGTCCAGGTGTCGGACGCATCGGCGACAAGCGTGGTCGCCTCGCGGCCATCGCCGGAGACCGCGGGGCCGCTGGCAAGCCAAGGCAGGATCAGACCACTCGAAAACGGGACGTGCCCGCCGGTGGCGATGTTCAGGCTGATATGCATCGGGGGTCCAACTTAGCTGAGTACGGTGATGCCGCTGGCGGTCGTGCCCGAGGACCAGATCCGCGTGGCGCGGACCGGAAAGGCGACCCCGGCGGCGACGTAGATGGCGGCGGTGGAGCCCGAGACGGTGGTGATCTGGACCAGACCCGATTGCGCCACGTTGATCGCGCGCGACGCCATGGTCAGATCACTGCCGTCATTCGGCGTGATTTCCATGATGTGGGAGGCCGGGCTTTCCAGCCCCGGGGTGTGTTTGTGGAAGAGGTCGGACATGAAGGCACCTTTCACGGCTTGAAGCGGAATATCGGAGCAAGGGAGATCGGATCAGCGCCGCACGCCGCCCGGACCGGTCAGGCGATCGGGTGTCATGGGTCGCAGCCCATGCAGCACACGCGGAGCGGGGCCGCCGGTGGACACCGGTGACCTGAACGCAGGGGTATTTGGGTGATGAGCAAAAAGGCACATGACCGGATCTCCCGAATGACAAGGGAGATGCCGACCGGATGCATATGGCTTGGGCCGACATGCTCCGGGTTTGGTATCAGAGTTTGGAAATTTAGGATGGAAGCGTTAACGAAGGGTTACGAACGGGCCAATGCCACCGCGCGGTCTGTTTTTGCCATGTGCCGAGCCCCGGCGTCACAATGTGCCTGCCACCGTAATGAGGTCCCGATGCCCTGCCCGCTTTCCTGTCCCGTCCCGGTACACCTGCCATGATCCAGAGCCTCAAGATCATCGCCATCGCTCTGGTCGGGTTGGCCATCCTGTGTGTCGTGGCGCTCTGGGCGTTCCAGCGCTTCGGGGTCTACCGGTTTTCGGCCACGCCGGTGGATGCATCCGAGATCGAGCGTGTCGGAGCCCGGATCGCTCCCTTCACATCGGAAGATGGACAAGAGGTCCGGGCCTGGATCGCCGACGGGGCACCCGAACAGCCCGTGATCGTGACCTTCTACGGCAATTTCTCTTCCACGGACCGCGCATTCGCCCGGCTGCAACCCCTGCAAGATGCCGGATATACACTGGTCATGGTGCAATATCGCGGTGCCAATGGCGCACCGGGGGCCCCCTCGGAAGAGGCCTTCGCCGCCGATGCCCGCGCCCTCCATGATCAGCTTGATGATCTTCTGGGCCGCCCGGTCCCCCCGTCGCAGCGTGTGATCCACGGCATGTCGCTTGGGGCGGCTGTGGCCGGACGATTGGCCTCTGAGCGCCCCAGTGGCGCGGTGATCCTTGAAGCCGCGCCCGAACGCCTGTGCCAGTTCTGGTCTCGCCGTTACCAGGGGCTGCCGCTGTGTGCGGTGATGTGGCGCGAACGCCATGACCTGATCGATCGGGTTGGCGCCATCGAGGCCCCGCTTGTGCTGATCCACGGTGACCGGGATGCCGCGATCCCGCTGCGCGAAGCCGAGGCGCTGGCCGCTGCTACAGGCGCGCCCCTTATGGTGCTTGAGGGGGGTGGCCATGCCGATCTGCAAAACCATGGCCTGTTCGAGACCATGGAGACGTTCCTGTCCGGGGCCCTCACCCCGCGCTGAGGCGTTCGTTCAACACACGACCGATCTCGGCAATGGTGGGCATCGACATCATGTCGAAATGATTGCAATCGAAAGCAAGCGTCTCGATCTCGCCCGTGGCATAAGTCTGCCAGCCCAGTTTCGGACCCGCAGCCAGGAACAGGGTCCCGGCCCGATCCGCCTTGAACAGGGTGATCGGCGTGTCGATCGAGGGCGTGTCATAGGCATTCTGCGCCGCCCGGTAGACCTGCGTCATGCGATACCCGATCAGTTCATCGGGGATCGTCTCGTCGCGTTCGAGATGTTCGTGGATCTTCTGGGTCGCCTCCATGTGCCTCTCATGGGCCTTGCGGCGGTTGAACCAGTCCAGCGCAAATTCCAGCGACCAATTCCGTACCGCCCAAAGCTTCTGCGGAAGCGACGGCTTCTTGCGCGCCGTGACCGCTTCGAGTGTGTCGAAGAAATAGATCCGCTCGACGCTTTCACCAAGCTCGGACAATTGTCGGGCCATCTCGTAGGCGATCACGCCCCCGCCGGAATAGCCGCCAAGCCGATACGGTCCCTCGGGCTGCTGTTCGCGGACCGCGGTGAGATAGCGCGCAGCCATCGCCTCGACGGTCTTGTCCACGCCCGGACCGCCATCCGATCCATAGGCGCGCAGCCCGTAGAACGGGATTGACGGATCGATGTGGTCAGACAGCGACCGGAAGTTCAGGATATTGCCCCCTGCCCCGTGCACCATGAAGAAGGGCCGCACATCAGCCTGCCCCTTGTTGATCCGGATCAGTGGCGTCCACACCCTGGGCTTGCGCGCGGCACCGGGGGCATTCGCTCCGTCCGCATCATCGGCCCCAGTGTCGGACACACTGCGATCAAGCCCGCCTTCCTCAGCCACAACATCGGCCAGTTCGGCAAGAGTGGGTGCCTCAAACAACGTGGCGATGGGCAGGCTTACACCCATGTCGCGCTTCACCCGCCCGAACATGCGCACCGCGTTCAGCGAATGCCCCCCGAGCGCGAAGAACTCATCCTCCGGCCCGATCCCGGTAACGCCAAGGATCTCGGACCAGATCGTGGCCAATTGGGCGGTCACCGGATCGCCGATCTCGCCGCCGGAGCCCTGCGCGCCGTCCTCGGCCTGCATCGGGATGTCTTCCATCGCCAGACGCACCAGATCAAGCGACACCGGAGAAACGATCAACGCCGCTTCGGGGTGGTCGAAGACGCGGGCGAATACATCGGCGGCCTCGGTCTTGCGGATCCCCGTGGCCAGAAGCTGCGTGGTCAGCGGCGGCTGATCGGCCTCAGCGGCCAGCGCGCCACCGGGCACGGCCCAAAGCGCGAAATCCTCAAGCACCGCGACCACCTGCCCGGCCTCATTGGTCAGGCTGACGGCAAAGCGCGCCAGACGCCCGGGCTCTCCGCCCGACCGGATCGCACGGGCCGTGACCTGCGCGGGCAACGGCCCGGCGATCTGCACACGCCCCGCCGACAGGGGCACGTAAACGACGCCCTCGCGCTCGGACGCAGGCAAACTCGACAGGCCGACCGTCCACGCCATGTCGAGCAGCGCGGGATGCAGTGGATGCGCGTCAAGATCGGCCCTGAACGCATCAGCCAGAACAAAACGGCCCTCGGCAACGGAGCCGTCATCCGAATGGTGCAACTCCTGCAATGTCTGCCAGCGCGGGCCGAAGGTGATCAAACCCTCGGCAACCGATTGATGCTGACCCTCGACCCGCTTGCCTGGCGCGGGCCCGGTCAAGGCCTTGGGCGGCTTGGGTGCGCCGCGCTCGGATGTCAGGCGCAAGGTGACGTGGCGCACCGGATCTTCCGGGCCAACCCGGCTTTTGATCGTCGCCGCATAGCCACCGCCCTCGGGCTCCAGGCACAGGGTGACGCGACGGGGCAGGCCATCGGCAAAGCTCATCGCCTCTTCAAAGGACACCTCCGACAAGGCAATCGAGCCATCGGGCCAGATCGTCCGCGCCCCGGCATAGGCCAGGTCCATGAACCCCGTGCCGGGGAACACCGGCTGCCCCCCCACCAGATGACCGGTCAGGCGCCAATCGCTGTCGGGGTCGAGTCGTGTCTCGAAACGGATCACATCGCCCGCATCGTCGTGACGCTGGCCCGGCGGCGGTGCGGCCACCTCTTCGCCGGCCCCGTATTCGCGCGCGGCCATGCCGGTATCGCGCCAGACGCCCCAGGCAATCGACAGACCATCGGCCCGTCCGGCAGCCAGCGCCTCAAGCGCGGCATTGGCCCCGGCGTAATCGGCCTGACCCGCGCCACCGATCACCACGGACGACGAAGATATGACACAGAACAGATCAACGCTGCCCTCGGGCAGAAGCGTATCGAGATGCCGCGCACCGGTCAGTTTCGGGGCCAGGACCGCCTCGGTCTCGGTCAGGGATTTCGACGACAGGGGGCGGTCGTCGATGCGCCCTGCCCCGTGGATCACGCCGGTGATTTCGCCAAAGCGCGCGCGCACCGCATCAAGGGCTGCGGCAAGGCTGTCACGATCCGTGACATCGGCGGCCAGTGTCATGACCTCGCCCCCAAGGGCTGCAACCTCGGCCGCAAGCGCGGGGTCCTCCACAGCACTGCGCGACACAAGCGCGATCTTCGCCCCGGCCACCTCGGCCAGCCAGCGCGCCATCTGTTGCCCGATGCCGCCCGACCCGCCGGTCAAAACGTATATACCTCCCTGCCGCAGGCGCGCGGGCAAACCCTCGGCCCCGCCATGGGGCGCGGCGGCCCTGCGCCGCAGCGCGCGGGTACCATCCGGCCCCAGCCGGACATGATCGGGCGCGGTTGTGCCCTCGGCCAGGACCTCCGCGATCAGCGCCGGTGCCAATGCAGGTTCAGAAGAAGACAACTCCACCAGCGCCGCCGACAACCCCGGCACTTCGCGCGGGGCAACCCGGACCGGACCCAGCAGCGTCGCCGCCCCGGCATGGCCTTCCGGCGCGGCCAGAACCATGCGCCGCCCGGCCCCGGCATCGGCCAGTTGCAACGCCCGGGCCAGCAGATAGACCGCCCCGAACGGCGCCTCATCGCCAAGCCCCCAAAGCGACAGGATATGGCTCGGCGGCTCGGGCAGCGCATCGACCAGCGCCTCAAAATCTTCCGGCACGCCGGGGTTGAGGACAATCGCGTCCTCGCCGCTGGCAAAACCCGCGCCCTGCCGCGCGGTCACGACATGCGCGCCGCCCTCCCGCAGGGCCGACACAACCGCGTCGGACATCGGATCATCGCCGCCCAGAACCAGCCATTGCGTGCCGGAGACCGCAGCAATGGGCAGCGCCGGACCCTCTTCCCAGCCAAGCGCCTCGATCCAGTTCGCCGGATCGGCAATCCGCTCCAGCAGCAGCGCATCATCGGCCGCGTCCTCGGCGGCGGCCCCCTGCCCCGGCGCAATCCAATGCCGGGTCTGATCGAAGGCATAGGTCGGCATCGACACACGGCGGCCCGCGGTCCCGCCCGGAAGCCGCGCGAAATCAAGCGGCCAGCCTTGTGTCCAAAGCCCGCCAGCCGCAGCCAGCGCCACGGCCATTTCATGGTCATCGTCACGCGGACGCGGCGCCGACGGCAGGATCGCACGCGGCGGATGGGCCAGATCGGCGGCCTCCACCAACGGGCCCAACGTTTGACCGGGGCCCACTTCGATCACCACGCAATCGGGCTGCGACAGGGCCGCCTGCATTGCATCGGTGAACCGCACCGTATGGCGCAGATGCCGGACCCAGTAATCGGCAGAGGTGAAATCATCCGCCTCACGCGGGCCACCACGGAGCGAGGAGACCATCGGAACGCTCGGCTCGGAGAAGGTCACGCCCTCGAATCCGGCGCGGAACCTCTCAAGCTGTCCGTCAAGCTGGCGCGAATGGGCGGCCACGTCGATGTGTATACGTCGGGCCTCATGGCCCTCACCTTCCAAACGGGCCTCAAGCGCCTCGATATCAGGCAGGCGGCCCGAGACCACGGTCGTGTGGGCCGAATTGATCGCGGCGATATCCAGATCCTCGCCCAGGTAACGCCCGGCCGCCTCGGCGCAGAACGGAACGGTCGTCATCGCGCCCTTTGGCGCATCTTCCATCACCCGGCCACGCAAGCTTACCACGGCCATCGCATCTTCAAGGCCCATCGCCCCGGCCACCACGGCCGCCGCATATTCGCCGACCGAATGGGCAAAGATCATATCGGGCGCGATGCCCCAGCTCTGCCAAAGCTGCGCATAGGCGTATTCCAGGATGAAGAGCGCCGGGATCGCGTAATCAGAGCGCCCCAGCTTGTCGCGGGCCTCCGTGTCCGACAGATCGCGATCGAACATCATCTCGCGCAGGTCACTCGGGGCCAGATCGGGCAGCGCCGCGAAACAGGCCTCCACCGCGTCGGCGAAGACGGGCTCGGCAGCCATCATCTCGGCCCCCGCACCGGGGTATTGCGCGCCGCCACCGGGGAACAGGAACACGATGCGCGGCGGTTGATCGGCGGCCGTGCCGCTTTGGCGCGCACCGCTGACCCGGGCACCCATACCCTCGGACAGGGCGGCGGGCGTGTCGGCGGCCACCGCCATCCGCTCGGGGAACAGGCGACGCCCTTCGCGCAGGGTGAAGACGATATCGCCCCCCGCAGGCACATCCGGGTCGGCCAGGAACCGATCCCATTTCTCTGCCGTGCGCTCCAGCGCGTCGCGGGTGCGGGCCGAAAACGGATAAAGCCGCCAACCCTCGGACGTCGGGGCGTCGGGCGCGGATTGCGCCGGGGCCTCCTGCACGACGACATGGGCATTGGTCCCGCCAACCCCCAGCGAATTGACCGCCGCGCGGCGTGGCCCTGCGCTGTCCCAGGGGCGGGTGTCGGAGACCACGTTGAACGGCCCGCCGGACCAATCATAGCGGCTGTTGGGGGTCTTGAAATGCAGGCTGGCCGGCAAGGTCTTTCGGCGCATCGCCTCGACCACCTTGATCAGGCTCGCGGCCCCCGCAGCGGTGTCGAGATGGCCAATGTTGGTCTTGACCGACCCGATCCCGATGGAGCCCGGTGCCGCCTCGCCATAAACCTCGCCCAGGGCCGAAAGCTCGATCGGATCGCCGATCGGCGTGCCGGTGCCATGGGCCTCGATATAACTGATGGAGCCGGGCTCGACCCCCGCAATCGCCACCGCTTCGGCGGCCGCCTCGGCCTGGCCATCGACGGAGGGCGCCAGGTAGCTGGCCTTGCCCGCCCCGTCGTTGTTGATCGCCGAGCCCAGGATCACCGCCTTGATATCATCGCCATCGGCCAGCGCATCCGACAGGCGCCGCAACACCACAACCGCCGAACCCGAGCCAAAGACAGTGCCTTGGCTGTCATCGTCGAAGGCCCGGCACAGGCCGTCGGGCGACAGGATTTCGCCCGGCTCGTAGCGGTAGCCGACGTTATGGGGCAGCTCGATCGTGACACCGCCCGCGATCGCCATGTCGCATTCCATGTTCAGCAGGGAATTGACGCCCATATGCACCGCCACAAGCGATGTCGAACAGGCGGTCTGCACCGCAACCGACGGGCCGGTCAGGTTCAGAAGATACGACAACCGCGTCGGCAGGAAATCCTTGTCGTTGCCGGTATGGCGCAACAGGAACAGCCCGATCTCGTCGACCAGAGCCGGGTTGGACAGCAGGTTGAAGGCCATGTAGGCCTGCATCCCCGAGCCCGCAAAAACACCCACGCGGCCGTCGAAATTCTCCGGCATGTGCCCGGCATCCTCCAGCGCCTCCCACGAGGTTTCGAGGAAATGGCGGTGCTGCGGGTCGAGGATCTGCGCATCGCGCGGCGAGAAGCCCCAGAACCCGGCATCGAAGCGATCCATGCCCGGCAGCACCTGCGCCGCCTTGACGTAATGGGGATCGGCCAGCGCCCGGCGCGACACGCCAGCGGCCAGCAGATCACCATCGGACAGCCACGTGGTGGCCGTGCGCTTGGCGGCCAGCATATCCCAGAAATCCGACACAGTCCGGGCCGCAGGGAAACGCCCTGCCCGCCCGACAATGGCAATACCATGCTCGGGAACGCTATGATCATTCATGATGGTGTACCGGTCTTGTAATGGTCCGTCGCCCTATCGTTGTTTCATGCGGGCCAATCGCGCCGCGGCCCGTGCTGACCCCCTACTGGCCGCACTCGGTTTGTCGCCCCCTGAGCCGGACAGGTGTTCGGCCAGCGCGCGGATCGTGGGGAAGCGGAAGACATCGGTGATCGCGACATCGCGCCCGATCGCCTCCTTGATGCGCCGCTGGACCTGCACCACCAGAAGCGAATGCCCCCCAAGATCGAAGAAGTTATCCACCACCGACACCTCGGGCAAGCCCAGGGCCTCGCACCAGATCCCGGCAATCGACGCCTCGATATCGCTTTCGGCGGCCACGGCAGGCGCACGCGCGGTGCTGGCCGTGGGATCGGGAAGCGCCTTGCGGTCGATCTTCCCGTTCGGCGTCAGAGGCATCTGGTCCAGCACCACGATCCGGGCCGGCAGCATGATCTCGGGCAGGCGCAGCGCCAGCGCAGCGCGCAACCCATCCGCATCGGGGGCCGCCGCACCGCCGGGCGTGACATAGCCCACCAGCCGCGTGTCGCCTTCGCCGAAGGTCACCGCCCGCATGGCCGCCGCCGCAACGCTTGGCTGATCGGCGAGAGCGGCTTCGATCTCGCCCAACTCGATCCGGTGGCCGCGGATCTTCACCTGCGTGTCGATGCGCCCAAGGTAGTCAAGCGTGCCGTCGGGATGGCTGCGCACCAGATCGCCGGTGCGATAGAAGCGCCCCTCGGGTGTCTCCACAAACCGTTCGGCGGTCAGGTCGGGGCGCTTCCAATATCCCTTGGCCAGGCCTTCGCCACCGATCCACAATTCACCCTCGACCAGATCGGGCAGCGCCTGCCCGCCCGCATTGCGCACCGACAGCGCGGTATTGGCAATCGGCTGGCCAAGCGGGATCCGTCCGCCCACCTCATCAAGCCGCGCAACAGTGGACCAGATCGTGGTTTCCGTCGGCCCGTACATGTTCAACAACGTCCCCGACATCGCATCGCGCAGGCCAGCGGCCAGATCGGGCGGCAGGGCCTCACCGCCCACCATCAGAACCTCAAGCCGGCCAAGCGCCGTGCGCCCGGGCGCATCCGCCGTCAGGAACGAGGCCATCGACGGCGTGCATTGCAGATGCGTGATCTCGCGTTCGACGATTTCCTCGGCGACCGAGGCGCGCCGCCCCACCCCGCCTTCTTCTTCCAGCGCCGTCATCAGCGCGCGGATCTGCGGCAGGTGCTCCATCACCGTGTCGGTGTCGATGCCGAAATCAATCAGGCAGGCGATCTCATCCACACCGATCTCGGCCACGCGGCGCACGATTTCCTTGGCGCTGTCTGGCGTGCCGAACAGGCCCGAAGTCCGGTAGTACCGCTCGAACGCGTGGTCGAGCAGTTGATCAAGATCTTCGGGCGACAGGTCTTCCTGTTCGAACATCTCCTGCGGGCTGACACCCTTGCTTTCGGCGCGCTCGACGATGGTGGGGAAGGTCCACGACGCCCGGCGCACAAGATCGACCGCCGATTTCAGGTAGCCTTTCATTGGCCCCCGCGCGGTTTCGCGCACGAAATCCTCGTCCTCGGCCACAAACGTATGCAGCATCAACACCACGTTGCCGGTGCCCGGATGCCCGGCCTCGCGCCAGGCAACGCGGTAGGCTTTGATCTTTTCGGCCACCTCTTCGAAGGTCTGGCCCAGAAGATGGGTCAGCACCCCGCATCCAAGCCGCGCGGCGGCGGCGAAGGTTTCAGGATTGCCCGCCGCCGTCAGCCAGATCGGCATGTCCTTCTGCATCGGCTTGGGGTGGATCTCGATATCGACCGGCTTGCCGTCATGGCCCGGAAAGCTCATCGGCTCGCCGCGCCACAGCTTGCGCATCGTCTCCACGGCCTCAAGCATCCGGTCCTTGCGGTCGGCAAAGGCCTCGGGGCGGACGATGAAATCATTGGGCTGCCAGCCCGAGGCGATGGCCATGCCCGCGCGCCCGTTCGACAGGTTGTCGACCAGTGCCCAATCCTCGGCCACGCGGACCGGGTGATGCAGCGGCGCCACCGACGAGCCCGCCCGCAATTGCACGTTCTTGGTCAATCCGGTCAGCGCGGCGGAACTGATCGCGGGGTTGGGATAGAGCCCGCCAAACGCATGGAAATGCCGCTCGGGCGTCCAGATGGCGGAAAAGCCGTTGTTATCGGCAAAGACCGCCCCCTCGCGCAGCAGACGGTAGGCATGGTGGCCCGTGCCCGCCGCCTCGGAGGCGAAGTAGAACAGCGAGAAATCCGGCAGATGGCTTTCGGCCGCGCCATCGGTCTGCAACACCAGCGTGGCGCCGCGCGCCAGCGTCCAGAAGATTTCCAGCACCGAGATATCGAAGCTGACCGATGTCACCGCCAGAAGTCGCGCACCATCGCTCAGCGGCACCATTTCATCCATGCCGGTGAAGAAGTTCATCACCGTGCGATGCGGGATCATCACGCCCTTGGGCTGGCCGGTCGACCCGGAGGTATAGATCAGATAGGCAAGGTCTTCCGACCCGCCGGGGGTGCAGGCCCCCTGCCCTTCGGCACCGGGCGAGACCACGCGGGACGGATCCAGCCCCAGATGCGCCACCGCGCGGTCCGAGGCCACGATCAGCGGCGCGCCGCTGTCTTCGATCATGTAGGCGATGCGATCCGCCGGATAGGCCGGGTCCAGCGGCAGATAGGCCGCGCCGGTCTTCAGGATCGCCAGCATCGCCACCACAAGATCGGCGCCACGCTCAAGGCACAGGCCCACCACGGTTTGCGGCCCCGCACCGCGCGCGGCCAAGGCACTGGCCAGGCTTGCGGCGCGGGCGTCAAGCTCGGCGAAAGACATCTTCGTGTTGCCCGCTTCCAGCGCCGGGGCATCGGGTCGGCTTGCGGCAATCCGCGCAATCGCGGCCTCGATCCGGTCGTCGCGCTCGAACGCCTCATCGCGGCGCATGGCAAAGGCGGTGGCGGCGGACAAGGGCAGCGCGCCGATCTCGGCCTGTCCGGCAAACCGGGTCAGATACGCGCTCAGATGCCCGGCCATCGCCTCCAGCACCTCCGGCGCGAAAAGCCCGCCACGTGCAACCAGTCGCGGGCCATCGGTGACCAGGGCCAGATCGCCTGCGCCAAGCGCCTCGGCATCCGCGCCCGTCTCGGCCCAGATCAAGCGAAGCGCCTGCAGGGCCCGGTCCCGCACATTACGATCGGGCAGGCGTTGCGCCAGATCCGCCGCCATCGGCGCACGGGTCAGGGCCGCCTCCCGCGCAGCCTTCACGCCCGCGATCAGATCCGCCGCACGGGTGGTGGGCTCAAGCGGCAACGTCAGGGGCCGCAGATCCGACAGGCCCGGGTGAGTGTCGGCTGGCACGCGCAGCGCAATCGTGGCCGCCTCCCCCCCGTTCAGACCCGCAGACCAGGCCAGGAACCCCGCCGCAAGCTGGTCCGCCGGAAGATCGGTGATCGCCAGACCCGCGCTGATCGGGGCGGTCCCGGCCCCGTGCTGCGCCGGATAGGGCGGCAATGTCGGGGCGACCTGCGTCAGCACGGCATCCCAGGCGGCCTCGTCCCGGCCCACGCCGCGCAACAGATCAGGATCAAGCGCCTCGGGCCGGGTCAGGTCCTGCCCCGCTGCCAGCCCCGCGGCGACCGGATCGAACGGGGCGCCCGACAGGGTCGACAGGCCCGATAGGGTCACCGGATGATCCCCGGCGGCCACAACCAGCGTCCCGGCATCAACCGACAGGATCCGACCCGCAGGCCCCGTAACGGGGTCCGTCCCGATCTCAAGCCGGGTCACGATGACCACCCCCGCAGGGGTCACGATCTTGGCCGTGCCAAGCGGGTTCTCGTAGCCGCCGAAATCAAGACCCCGCACCAAACGGCACAGCTCCGCCGCCGGACGCGCGGGATCAAGCAGGCCCAGGGTCTGGGGACGTTTCGCGCGGCCATACCAATTCCGCTCGCCCTGCATCGGCGTGGTTTGCGCCGCACCGGCGATCAGGTCCGGCACCAGGGCGCGGAACGTCTCAAGCCCCGCCTCATAGCATTTGGCATTGAGGCTGAAGGCCGTGTCGGTTGGCAGAATGTCGAACGCGGCACTGCGATAGATCCCGCCCGCGTCGACCTTTTCGACCATCTCGTGCCAGGTGATGGCGTGGCGCGTGCGCCCCTCGATCAGGGCCCAGGCAGGCGCATTGAGCCCGGCCATATCGGGCAGAGGGCCATCATGGAAATTGATCGCCGCGCGCCGCGCGCGCGCCAGCAGATCCGCCGACAGCACCGAAAGGTTGGCCACGCTGAACAGGTAATCGACATCCGGCGCATCGGTCGGCAAGGCGGGCGCTTCGGGCGTGCCCCAAAGCGGGGTGCCGTTCTGCTCGGCCCAGGCCTGGATCCGCATATCGGCCGAGATGACAGCCGTGATGGCCCCGCCGGCCTCGCGAAAAGCCTCTGCGCATTGGATCAGCAGAGTGCCGTTTCCACAAAAAATCGCTTTCACGTCTTACATTCCTCAGCTTGGGCGCGCTTGCACGGCTTATAACGCGGCATACGTGGCAATAATCGGGCGAAACCCCGCAGAATGCCCCGGATATGCACGCCCCATGTCATGGCATCAGACCGTCATCTGCCTTTGCGCCGCCCGACGTCCGAAAAGCGGCTTCGGACCCTTGATTATATAAAGCAGAAGCGTCGTGACGAAGAAAGTCACGGCAAAGGCGTAATAGGTAGGGATTCCCCCCGTTGTGGGCGCAACCGGGAACACGAGAAGCCCCGCGTTGAACAAGAACTGCCCGATCAGGACCACAAGGCCACTGCGCGTGTGCCAGTACAGGAATGCCGCCACCGCAGCCACGCCGCATTGGTTGATCAGCAGCGCCAGGAACGGCAGATCCGGCAGGACCCCGACGTTGAGAACCACCATCGGCATCCACCACAGGGTCCAGACAACGCCCGTGATCATCGCGGCCACATAGACCGTGAAATGGTCCGACAGCTTGCGCACCGAATAGCTGATCCAGACGATCTCTCCGACGAACGAGCCCACGAACAGCGTCAGTAGAAAACCGGGGCGCGTGACCAGGTTGAAATTGGCGGTGACCTCCGACAGGCCGTTGCCGGTCACCACACCCTTGCCGACCAGGAACAGCATCATGTTTGCCGCCCCCCAGAAGATCGCCACAAGATACCAGATCGGCGAGACCCGCCATTTCAGCATCGGGCGCAGCAGCTCGGCAATTCCGCCCGTGCCGCGCGCCAGCATCACGATGGCAAACAGCACTCCCCCCAACAACAAAAAGCGGCCGTGGCCATAAAGGCCCATCGGCAGAAGGCCGAATTTGATCGCGCCGACAAAGATGGAATTGGCAATGACGATGGTCGCGAAAAAGACCCAAATTTCATTACGTTTGATAAAATCAATCATGTTTTTGAACCCGTTACATGCGTTGGAAATACTGTTTACATCTTAATTTCTTATGGTCTGGATCAATGAGATGGCCGGCGCTGACCCCGCGTCTGGGCAGGCGGCAATTGGGCCAGGCAGCATATCGCCTCCGGCCATTGCAGATCGGGGTAAACCAGCGCCACCGGCGCCCCGTTATTGGCACCGTTATTGGCCCCGATCGGCAGCCCCGCCACCGGCCATCCCTGCTCAAGCTGCAGGGCGATTTCCAACGGCGGCAGCGACATGCCCTGCCCCGACCGTTTCATCACCGCCTCTTTCGCGGTCCAGAAGGCGAAGAACCGGCGCTGGCGGGCGTCTGGCTCCAGCGCGTCGAGCACGGCGCGTTCGGCGGGCAGAAAACAACTCTGCGACAGGCTTGGCACATCGATCGTGCGGTCGATCCGTTCCACGTCGATGCCCACCGGCCCGGCCCGGCTGATCGCCAGCACCGCCAGCGCACCGCTGTGCGACAGGTTGAACGCCACCGCCCCACACCGCAGCGCGGGCTTGCCCCAGGGGCCGTCGATCAATGGCACCGCATCCGCGGCGTAGCGGGTCACATCGGCCAGCCGACGGCGCAAAAACGCGCGGCCCCGAATGTAGCGATCCCGGTCACGGTCAAAGCGGAATCTGTCCGCCCGCGCCCGCTCGTCGGGCGCAAGCAAAGCCCGATCCGCGGCCAGATCCGCCGCCCCGCCCGCATCGAGATCGCAGGTGAACAGCGTCACATCGGGGCATCCCGTTATATGGCCGGCCGGATGCGATCCAAGCCCCGGATCAGGAGCCAAATCGGGGGCCAGATCGGGGGCATGAGACGTCGCAAGGGACCGCTGCGCAATCATCGCGCCGCCCCTGAGGTCCCGATGATCGTTTCAAGGTGGCGCGCAAGGCTTTCGGCATTGGGCCCCACAAGCATCGAGTTGTGATCCCCGGTGACCATCGTCGCCTCGACCGGGCCCGCGCCGGTGACGCTGCCCCAGCCAAGCGTCTGATCCCCGGACAGGGCAATCCGGTCCAGAAGCCGCCGGGGCGGCGTATAGAACAGCGCAATCGGTGCCTTCAGCACGGCCCCCGGCTCATAGCGGCGCGCCGCCGCCGACCAGGTCTCTTCCATGACACGGTGCCGATAGAGCGACATGTCATAGCTGCGCAAGAGCCCCTTGAACGGCCCCTGATACAGCTTGAACTGCGCCCACTGCCGCAGCCGCGACAGGAACCGGCCCACACCTTCGCTCTGGATCTGCTGCCATTCATCCAGCAACCGCTCGCCCTTGGTGACGCGGATATTGGGAATGAAATCCTTGGCAAAGCCCGGCGCATAGGTATCAAGCACCAGCATCTGGCGCACCGTTTCACCGGCCTCTTCCAACTGACGCACCATCTCGAACGCGGTCAGCGCCCCGCCGGAATAGCCCGAGATCACATAGGGCCCCTGCGGCTGATGCTGACGCATGTAGCGGATGTTTTCCGTCGCCATCTCCTCGATCGTGTCGCGCGGCGTATGGCCAAGCACACCCCGGGTCTGGAATCCAACAACGGGCCGCGTCTGACCCAGCCGTTGCGCCAGATCGTAGAGGTTGTTGACGTTACCGCCGATGCCGCCGACCACGAAGAAGGGCAACTCCGCGTCTGTCTCGGGCCCGGGGTGGATCACCACCGAGGTGTCCCAATCCACACTCCGGTCGACCAGCCCCGTCGCCGTGGCGTCCACACCTGCGATCGGGGTCGCCTCCGAGAATTCCGGCCCGGAGGGCATCGACAACAACCGGGCCAGATCACGGATACTCTGGTGCCGGAACAGGGTCGAAATCGGCAGATCGGCCCCGAATTCGGTCCGGATCCGGTCAAACAGCCGAACCGCCAGAAGCGAATGACCGCCAAGCTCGAAGAAGCTGGTGGTGGCATCCACCTGGTCGATGCCCAACACACTCGTCCAGATCGTGGCAAGACGCTCTTCGATCGGGCCGTCCGGGGATGCGCCCTGATCCTGCGCCTCGCGGGTGATCGCGGGCACCCCCCTTGCCTCGAGGTCCTTTCGGTCGACCTTGCCGTTCTGGTTCACCGGCAGCGCATCGACGCGTGCGAGGCGTTGGGGCATCGCGTAGTCCGGCACACGCTCGGCCAGGTGCGCCAGCAGATCCGCCGCCTCCGCCGTGCCCGTGTAATAGCCCACAAGCGTCTTGTCCGCGCCGTCCGCGCCCGCAACCGCGACCACCGCCGCCTGGCCAACGCCCGGATGCGCCTCAAGACCCGTCTCTATCTCGCCCAATTCGACCCTGAACCCGCGGATCTTCACCTGCGTGTCGAGCCGACCGAGATACTGCACAATTCCATCCGCATCGCGCCGCACCAGATCGCCGGTGCGATACAGCCGCGTGCCCGCGTCCCACGCCGCCGGCACAAACGCCGCCTCCGTCAGGTCGGGCCGCCCAAGATATCCCAGCGCCAGCCCAAGGCCCGCCGCACAAAGCTCTCCGGTCTCGCCATCGGGCACCGGCTGACCGGTCGCATCCGTCACGTAAACCTGCGTGCCCGAAATCGCCCGCCCGATCGGCAGCGCCCGGCCAGAGGCCAGATCCTCGGCCGTGATCGTGTGACAGCAGGTGAACGTCGTGTTCTCCGTCGGGCCATAGCCGTTGATCACCACCAGATCCGGACAGGCCGCCATCACGCGGCTCACCTTCACCGGCGACACCACATCGCCCCCGGTCAGAAGCTGCCGCAAAGGCGCGAAATCACCGGGCCGCTCGTCGGCCATCACATGGAACAGACCCGCCGTCAGCCACATCGTCGTGATCCGCTCGCGCGCGATCACCGCGCCAAGCCCGCGCAGCGTGCCGGTCTCTTCGCCCTCGGGCAGCACCAAGGTGCCACCGTTCAAAAGCGCGCCCCAGATCTCCAGCGTCGCCGCGTCAAACGCCAAAGGCGCGTTCTGCAGGATCCGCTCATCCGGGCCCAGATCCATGAAATCCTGGTCCTGCACCAGCCGCACGATGCCGCGATGGGGCACCATCACCCCCTTGGGCCGACCGGTCGAGCCGGAGGTGTACATCACGTAAGCCACGCTCTCCGCGCCCGGCGTGGGCAGCGGCGGCGCCTCGGCATTATCGGCCCGAACAGGCGTATCAGGGTCGATTTTGCGCACCCCAAGCGCCTCAAGCGCCGGGAAATCACCGACCACGAAATCAATCTCCGCCTCCGCGCGGATCAGCTCCAGACGCTCGGACGGATAGCTCTCAGGCAGCGGCACATACCCCGCGCCCGCCTTCAGGATCGCAAGGAACGCCACAATCGTCTCGGGCCCCCGCCGCGCAGCAACCGCAACACGCGCCCCAGGCTCAACACCCGCAGACAAAAGACCCCGCGCCAAAGCATCACTGCGCGCGTCCAAATCCCCGTAACTCAGAACATCCCCGCCACTCGAAACCGCCACCCCATCGGCAAAGCTCCGCGCAACTTCCGTGAATCGACCAGGGATCCCCATGGCCCCCATGGCTGATGTCGCGGCCTCAGGCGCAGGCGCAGGCGCGGGTTCGATGACCTGCGCGGCGCTGACGGCGGCCAGCGGGCGGCCATCGTCGTCGCAGATCCGCTCCAGCAGGGCGATGAACCGGTCGATCTGCCGCGACACCGTGGCATCCTCGAACAGATCGGCGGCAAAGCTCCATTCCGTGCGCACCTCGTCGGGGCTATCGGTCAGGTTGAGATACAGTTCGAAATGCTCATGGCTGCGTGGGTTGGTGACGAACTCGGTCTCGGTCGGGCCGAACGACATCGTGCTGAGGTCGATCCCGTTGTCGATGTTGAACACCACCGGCACCAGCGTCAGACGCCCCGCGTCGCGCGGCAGGCGCAATTCGCGGACCAATTCGCCATAGGTGAAGGTCTGATGTTCGAACGCATCAAGCATC
Organism: uncultured Roseicyclus sp.; assembly: GCA_964586895.1. Classification (GTDB taxonomy): domain Bacteria; phylum Pseudomonadota; class Alphaproteobacteria; order Rhodobacterales; family Rhodobacteraceae; genus Gymnodinialimonas. Next base: position 7,976 of record CAZPJO010000005.1, on the reverse strand, counting down.
GCGGTGCGCACCTGGCCCAGGTAATCGGCGAAACTGCCCTGCCAGTCGATGGCGGTGCGGATCGGCAGCAGGTTCACACAATGGCCCACCACACTGTCCATGCCGCGCGCGGATTGCCCGGCGGCCGGCAGGCCGATGACGATATCCGACGTCCCCGCCAGACGCGCCACATGCAACTTGTAGGCCGCCAGCATCAGCGTCACGAAGGTCGTCCCGCTGCTGCGCGCAAGTGCCCGCAGGCGCGCCACCAGATCATCGGGCAACGCCCGGTCAAGGCGCCCCCCCCGGGTGCTGCGCCGCGCCGGGCGCGGGTGATCCGTGGGCAGGTCAAGCACCGGGGCGGGCCCCTCAAAGCGCGACAGCCAATAAGCGCGCGCCTCATCGGCATCAGACGTGCGGGCCCAATCCAGCTCGGCCCGGACGTAATCCACAATGCTCAGCGGCGCGGGCAGACCCGCCGCCTCACCCGCGCGGCTGGCGGAATAAATCGCCCCGATATCGCGCATGATGACATCGATCGACCAACCATCGCAGACGATGTGATGGGCGGTGATGACCAGGTGATGCCGGGTCTCCGACAAGGCCACCAGATACGCCCGGACCAGCGGCCCGGTTTCCAGGTTGAAGGGCGTGTCGACCTCATCCGCGATCAGGGTGCGCAGCGCGTCATCCTGTGCCTGCGTGTCCTGCGCCGTCAGATCCACCAACGGCACCGCGATCTCCATCTCGGGATGGATCTTCATCGTCATGCCGTCGGGCGCGAAGGTCGCGCGCAGGGCGTCGTGGCGGGCAAAGGCCGCGCGGCTGGCATCACGCAGGGCGTCGCGATCCACCGCACCTTCCAGCTTCAGCGTCACGCTTTCGTTGTAGGCCGCCGACACTTCGGGCGTCAGAACCATCGCCGCCGCGATCTCGCGCTGCGCTTCGGTGGTCTCGACCTCAAGCGGCCCAAGCGGCGCGTTCATCGCCTTCGAAATCGCGGCCGGCCCGTCGGGCAGGGACAGGCGCGGCGCCACGGCGCTGACCTGCGGACCCGCGTAAGGCACGGCGTCACGCCCGCTCAGCATACCTGCGGCCCGCATCTCAAGCGCGCTGTCCTTGAACGCCTCGACCACGTGATCGATATCCGCGTCGTCATGGGCGGCGGTCATGTAGCTGGGGAACCCTTCCAGCAGGAACACCCCCCGGTCGCGCATGTGCGCGCCCAGAAGGGGGCCGAATTTCTGATCCTCGGCGATGCGCAGATACATAAGCGATCCGCAGTTCGGCATCCGGAACGGCATGTCATTGTCTTCGAACCAGCGGTCGACCCGCCCGGCCAGACGGTCGCCCTTGGCATTGACCGTCTTCCAGAACAGCGGCGGCTGATCGCGGAAGAATTGCAACATCGCCCGCAGGCTGGCCATCGCCAGCGGATGGCGCACAAACGTGCCCGCAAAGAACGTCACCGGTGCCGACGGGAAGCTGTCGTCGCCATAACCCCACTGGCCGCCATCGAACGTGTCCATGTAGCGCGCCTTGCCCGAGACCACGCCCACCGGCATGCCCCCGCCCACGACCTTGCCATAGGTCACGAGATCGGCCTCGACCCCGTAATAGGCCTGCGCCCCGCGCGGCCCGAAGCGGAAGCCCGTGACCACCTCGTCAAAGATGAACAGCGATCCCGATTTCTCGGTGATGCGGCGCACTTCGCGGATGAATTCGGCGGGGCGGAATTCGGGACGGCGGCTTTGCACCGGTTCCACCATCACGGCGGCCAGGCTATCGGCATTCTTGCGGATGTAATCAAGCGCTTGCGGCGTGCCATAGGGCAGGACCACCACGTTCTTGACCGCATCACGCGGCACACCGGGGGCCAGCGGCAGGGTCCGCGGGCCATCCTTGCCGTCGATGCCGCGCACCAGAACTTCGTCGAAATTGCCGTGGTAATCGCGGGCGAAGACCACGATCTTGTCGCGGCTTGTCACCGTGCGCGCAAGACGCATCGCGGCATAGACCGCCTCCGATCCGGTGCACACGAAGCTGGCGCGGTCATTGCCCGTCACCTCGCAGAACAGATCCGCCGCCTCCATCGCGGCAAGGCTCTGCGGCCCGACCTCGAAGCCCGCGTTCATCTGTTCCTGGACGGCCTTCACCACATGGTCCGGCGAATGGCCCAGGAAGCCGGGGCCAAAGCCGTTGAGAATGTCGATATATTCGTTGCCATCCACGTCCAGAAGGCGCGAGCCCTTCGATTGCACCGTCACGATCTGATAAACGAGGTCCTTCCACATCCGGTTGAACCCCGACGCGGTGCGCGGGTCGGCATGGGTCGGGCGGTGTTTCTCGGTCAGGGCCTTGGATTGCGGCGTCTTGGCGTTGAACCGCGTGCTCAGCGCGTCGATATGGGCGCGTTGCTCGGGCGTGATCTCGTCGGCATCGCGCGCGATTTTCGTGACCGGCGCGGAGGACGGCGTGGCCTCCGCCTTGGCGTCGGGCGCGTCCTCCGTCTCGATCCGCGTCATTTCCGCCATCGGCGTGCGGTCGGCGGGCGGGGTGCCGGCAAGGTTGCCCTCGGCGCTGATATGATCGGCCAGCGCCTGCAACGTGTCGAACCCGTCGATCAACTGCCGCAGCGACACCGACACACCGAAGCGGTCGGTCAATTCGCGCGTCACCTGCGTCAGCATCAAGGAATCGAACCCAAGCTCAAGGAAGCCTGCATCGGCGGGCATGTCCTCGGGCTCGACGCCGGACAATTCGTTGAGCAGATCGCGCAGTGCATCAATCGCGCTGACCGGCGGTGCATCGGAAATTTCGGCCTCTGCCACCGCGCCTGTATCGGCCCTAAGCGCCTGAACAGAGCCTGTTTCAACCTCCACCGGCTCGACCCAGAAGCGCTTGCGCTGGAACGGATAGGTGGGCAGGCCCGTGGCCTGAACCCTGTCGCCCGCATGGGGGTCGATCCGCGTCCACTCCACCCCGTAGCCATGCGCCCAGAGCATCCCGAAGGCCTCGGCCATGGACCGCGCGCTGTCGCGATCCTCGGCCTGCGCATGGGGCAGCGAGGCAATCGCGGGCTGGCCCGCCTTGCGGTCGGGGTTCTGCGCGCCAAGCATCGTCATCGTGCGGCCCGGCCCGGTCTCAAGGAAGATATGCTGCCCCTCGGCCCAGAGCATCTGCATCGCATCGTAGAACCGCACCGGGCGGCGCATGTGACCCGCCCAGTAATCGGGATCGGTCGCCTCATCCTCGGTCAGCCAGCCGCCGGTCACCGTCGACAGGATCGGGATCTGTGGCGCCCGCAGGTTGATCTTGGCCACCGCCGCGCGGAACGGCGCAAGCGCAGGCTCCATCATATGCGAATGGAAGGCATGGCTTGTGTGCAGCCGCGAGGTCACGATCCCCTCGGCCTCCATCTCGGCCAGCACCTTGTCGGCCACATCCTCAGGCCCCGCCAGGACGCAGGCCTGCGCGCCATTCACAGCCGCCAGGTCAAGGCCCTTGCCCAACCACGGCGCCAACTCCTCCTCGGAGGCCCGCACAGACACCATCACGCCCTTCGGCAGATCCGCCATCAACCGCCCGCGCAGCGCGATCAGGCCCAACGCATCGGGCAGGTCGATGACACCCGCCACCGTCGCGGCGGCAAATTCGCCAATGGAATGGCCGACCATCGCATCCGGCGCGATGCCGCGATGATCCCATTCCTTGGCCAGCGCATAGCCGATCGAGAAAATCGCAGGCTGCGCCAGGGCGGTGTTTTTCAACCGCTCGGTCATCTCCGCATCCTGCGCGGCAGGCGCGTGGATCACATCCAACAGGTTCAGGCCAAGCTCAGGCTCCAGGATCTGCGCACACAGGCTCAGCGCTTCGCGGAACACCGGCGCGGTTTCGTAAAGTTCTCGCGCCATGCCCACATGCTGCGCGCCTTGTCCGGGGAACAGGAAGGCGATCTTGCTGCGCCGACCGGCGGTGACGGGCTTGATCGCAACACGGGCCGCCTCGGCCAGACCGGCCATATCCTCGGCCACCACAACCGCACGCTGCGCAAACGCCTTGCGCCCGAAGCGCAGCGTCTCGGCCACCGCATCGGCATCGGCATCGCCGTGGGCCTCGGCCCATTGGCCCAGATCGGCGACAGCCTGTTTCAACGCATCCGGCGAGGAGGCCGAAACGGGGAAGATCCGCAGACCCTCCGCCGGGGGCAGTGCCACGGGTTCGGCAACCGGCGCCTCCTCCAGCACCATGTGAATATTCGTGCCGCCCACGCCAAAGGCCGACACACCGGCGCGGCGCGGGATCTCACCGCGCGACCAATCCATCGTCTCGGTCACCGGGAAGAACGGCGAGGCCTCGAAATCAATGCGCGGATTGGGCGCTGTATAGTGCAAAAGCGGCGGAATAGTCCCGTTTTTCAGGCTCAGCGCCGTCTTGATCAACCCGGTCACACCGGCGGCAATATCCAGATGGCCGACATAGGTCTTGGCCGAGCCAAGCGCGGTCTTGCCCTCACTTGCGCCGAAGGCATCGCTCAGCGCGGCGAACTCGATCGGGTCGCCAAGCGGCGTGCCGGTGCCATGGGCCTCGATATAGCCGATCTCGGACGCCTCAACGCCCGCCGCCTCATGGGCGGCCCGGATCACATCGGCCTGCGCCTGGATCGACGGCGCGGCATAGCCCGCCTTGTCGGAGCCATCGTTGTTGATCGCAAAGCCCCGGATGACAGCGATGACCTCCTGCCCATCCTCCAGCGCATCTTCCAGACGGCGCAGCGCCACAAGACCCGCCCCGTCGCCAAAGACCGTGCCGGTCGCCTCGGCATCAAACGTGCGGCAATGCCCATCTGAGGACGCCATGCCATCGGGCGTATAAAGATAGGGCCGCTTCGACGGAAAGGTGACGGACACACCGCCCGCAAGCACCATATCCGCATCGCCCTTGCGCAGCGCCTCGATCCCTTGGCCCACCGCGACAAGCGACGTGGAACACGCCGTCAGGACCGTCATAGCCGGCCCCCGCAGGTTGAGCTTGTAGGCCACGCGGGTGGCGATGAAATCCTTGTCGTTGCCGAACAGCGTGGCGAAATCCTTCACCGGATAGCCCGCCGCCAGCGCCCGCGACGCGCCCGGAGGCGACAGCAGGTTGTTGAGCAGATAGCTGTTCTGGCTCGATCCCGCGAAAATGCCGATCCGGCCCGGGAACCGCTCGGGGTCAACGCCTGCATCGTCCAGCGCGGTCTGCGCCACTTCCAGAAGGATGCGATGCTGCGGATCCATCCGCTCGGCCTCACGCGGGGGGATCCCGAAATGGCTGGCGTCGAACATATCCGCGTCCGGCATGACGCCGCGGGCGCGCACATAGGGCGCGGTCGGGTCATCCTGCGCAGGGTCGATATCCAACTCGTCTTCCGAGAAATGCGAGATCAACTCGCGCCCCTCCGTCAAGGCCTCCCAGAAGTCATTGACCGACGGCGCACCGGGGAAACGCCCGGCCATGCCGACAATCGCAATCAGGCCCTGTCCGGCTTCTTTGGGCCTGTTTTCACGGGTGGTCGCCATCATTCCGGGCTTGGTCTCCCCGGCCAGATGCGCGGCCAGGCGCAGCACCGTGGATTTCAGGAAAAAGTCCGAAATCGGGAAGGTCCGGTCCAGCGCAGTCTGCACCCGCTCATGCACCCGCGCCACATGCAGGGACGAGGCCCCGAGGTCGAAGAAATTGACATCGCGCGCCACGTCGTCGTGACCCAGCACATCGGCCATCGCCTCGGCGATCAGCGCCTCGATCGTGGCCGTATCGGCGCCTGCGGCATCAGGCGTGGCCTCTTCGGCACGGCTCTGATCCGGCGCCATTTTCGGCACCCCCCTTGCCTCGAGGTCCTTTCGGTCGACCTTGCCGTTCTGGTTCACCGGCAGCGCATCGACGCGTGCGAGGCGTTGGGGCATCGCGTAGTCCGGCACACGCTCGGCCAGGTGCGCCAGCAGATCCGCCGCCTCCGCCGTGCCCGTGTAATAGCCCACAAGCGTCTTGTCCGCGCCGTCCGCGCCCGCAACCGCGACCACCGCCGCCTGGCCAACGCCCGGATGCGCCTCAAGACCCGTCTCTATCTCGCCCAATTCGACCCTGAACCCGCGGATCTTCACCTGCGTGTCGAGCCGACCGAGATACTGCACAATTCCATCCGCATCGCGCCGCACCAGATCGCCGGTGCGATACAGCCGCGTGCCCGCGTCCCACGCCGCCGGCACAAACGCCGCCTCCGTCAGGTCGGGCCGCCCAAGATATCCCAGCGCCAGCCCAAGGCCCGCCGCACAAAGCTCTCCGGTCTCGCCATCGGGCACCGGCTGACCGGTCGCATCCGTCACGTAAACCTGCGTGCCCGAAATCGCCCGCCCGATCGGCAGCGCCCGGCCAGAGGCCAGATCCTCGGCCGTGATCGTGTGACAGCAGGTGAACGTCGTGTTCTCCGTCGGGCCATAGCCGTTGATCACCACCAGATCCGGACAGGCCGCCATCACGCGGCTCACCTTCACCGGCGACACCACATCGCCCCCGGTCAGAAGCTGCCGCAAAGGCGCGAAATCACCGGGCCGCTCGTCGGCCATCACATGGAACAGACCCGCCGTCAGCCACATCGTCGTGATCCGCTCGCGCGCGATCACCGCGCCAAGCCCGCGCAGCGTGCCGGTCTCTTCGCCCTCGGGCAGCACCAAGGTGCCACCGTTCAAAAGCGCGCCCCAGATCTCCAGCGTCGCCGCGTCAAACGCCAAAGGCGCGTTCTGCAGGATCCGCTCATCCGGGCCCAGATCCATGAAATCCTGGTCCTGCACCAGCCGCACGATGCCGCGATGGGGCACCATCACCCCCTTGGGCCGACCGGTCGAGCCGGAGGTGTACATCACGTAAGCCACGCTCTCCGCGCCCGGCGTGGGCAGCGGCGGCGCCTCGGCATTATCGGCCCGAACAGGCGTATCAGGGTCGATTTTGCGCACCCCAAGCGCCTCAAGCGCCGGGAAATCACCGACCACGAAATCAATCTCCGCCTCCGCGCGGATCAGCTCCAGACGCTCGGACGGATAGCTCTCAGGCAGCGGCACATACCCCGCGCCCGCCTTCAGGATCGCAAGGAACGCCACAATCGTCTCGGGCCCCCGCCGCGCAGCAACCGCAACACGCGCCCCAGGCTCAACACCCGCAGACAAAAGACCCCGCGCCAAAGCATCACTGCGCGCGTCCAAATCCCCGTAACTCAGAACATCCCCGCCACTCGAAACCGCCACCCCATCGGCAAAGCTCCGCGCAACTTCCGTGAATCGACCAGGGATATTGTCTTTGAAATCTTTACTCATAAACATGGCGTACATCTTTTGGTGGTGGTCGTGCAGAACATTTTTGCACGACTAATACATTGTGGTTTAGGGCGTCTTACGACGAAAACAATCTGCATAATCGCCCTGAAGCGGCAGCGCAGATTGGAAATAATTCAAGGACCCGTGGCGTTAACAAATATGATTCGCGCGATTTCGTCCAACATTTCCGCTCTCTCACCTACTCACAAAACTCGAAGTACCCGTGCCGGGCAACGCCGGACGCGGCTTCACTCTATGCAGTGAAAAGGGCCAAAGAATGGCAGTTTGATCCCGATCAGGCCGAGCGTTTCATGACCCGCGTATAGGCCGCGATCAACGTATCGACCTGGTGATCCCAGCTCAGCTCGGTCTCGACCCGGGCGCGACCATATGCGCCCATTTCGGCACGCCGCGCCGGGTCATCAAGCAGGCCTGCGATCTTGCCCGCCATGTCCGACGTGTCGTTCTCGGCCGCGTAAAGCGAAGCGTCGCGCGCCGAATAGCGCCCTTCGGTCACGTCGAACTGCACGATGGGTTTCTCAAAGGCCATGTATTCGAGGATCTTGTTCATCGTGGATTTGTCATTCATCGGATTCACCCGGTCCGGGTTCACGCAGACATCCGACGAGCTGAGCACCGAAAACAGCG